>JBBKVN010000389.1:0-13939 GCA_037968455.1 Rhodoferax sp. | reverse complement strand
GCATCCGGATGCTCGCCTTTCTGTGTGGCTGCCCGAGCGTGCGCGTGCGTGGAAGACAGATGCTGTAGCTGCGGCATGTCCAGGGGCGCCAGGGTCCCGATGGCGTGACCGAGGTCTGTCAGCTGCTTGACCAGCGCCAATCGCCGAACGTCGTCGGCAGAATAAAGACGCTGGCCACTCGGCGAAAGCTTGGGCTGTGTCAATCCGTATCGGCGCTCCCAAACGCGCAGCGTCGCCACCGGCATGCGCAGCATGCGCGCAACGGCGCCGCTGCGCAGGAAAGATGGATTTTCGGTTTCGGTCGAATGCGGGCTTGGCGGCAGCGATTGCTTGGTGTTTTTCATTTTGACTCTCATATGAATCGCATTTGACGCCGATTGTAAGAGTTTTCTTGGCATGTTTATTGGTATGAACTCATAATGACTCAAAAAATAGTATCATCCATCTCATGACATTCAATAAAGCTCAGGGATTGGTGGTGCCTTCAGCGGCATTGCCGGTAGCGCCGGTACGCACGCGGTGTTGCTGCCACAGCATCCGGCGCCCGGGCGAGTGTTTCGCTTTTAACGCTTGCTCGACCCTTCTTTCCACGTCACTCACCAACTATAGATAAGGCCCAATAAAGCATGAACTTTGTTTGAGTTCCATGATCAGAAGTTGATGGAAAAAGAAAATGCAAGAAAGCAGACACTGGAGCAACTTCACGAGCGACGCAAGCAAGTCGTTCGGCTGCACAAGAAGGGCATCAAGATCATGCAGATCGTGGCAATGACGGGGCTGAGCTACCCGCCCGTGCGCGCCGCGATTGACCTCTTTGAAGCCGGCGGCTGGAGTGCCATTCGACCCGCCTTACGCGGGCGCCGTCGAGGTGATGGTCGTGTGCTCAGCCAAGTGCAAGAAGACACGATTCAAAAGTTGATCATTGACAAGCGCCCCGAGCAACTCAAGATGGATTTTCACCTGTGGAGCCGAGCGGCTGTGAGCCAATTGATCGAGCAAGAATTTGGCATCAAGCTACAGGTTCGCAGTATCGGAAAGTACCTCACCCGCTGGGGCTTCACGCCCCAAAAACCCATCAAGCGCGCCTATGAGCAAAGCCCCGCAGCGGTGCAAGCTTGGTTGGAGGGCGAGTACCCCGGCATCGAGCAGCGCGCCAGAGCTGAAGGGGCAGAGATTCACTGGGGTGATGAGACGGCGCTGGTCAACACTGATGTGCGTGGCAGAAGCTATGCGCCGACAGGCAAAACACCTGTGGCCATGGCCATTGGCGGCACCCGTCAGAAGCTCTCCATGATTGCAACGGTGACCAACCAGGGCAAGACGCGCTGGATGATCATCGACGAAGCGTTTGACGCCGACAAGCTCATTGAATTCCTGCAAGCCTTGATCAAGGATGCGGGTAAAAAAGTCTTTCTGATTCTGGACAATTTGCGCGTGCACCACAGCAAGCTGGTGAAGGCGTGGGTGGCCGAGCACAAAGACGAACTTGAGCTGTTCTACCTACCCAGCTACAGCCCTCAACTGAACCCGGAGGAGCGGCTCAACGCGGATCTGAAGCAGGAGATGGGCAAGCGCGTACCGGTCAGAACCAAGGCCAAGTTACGCGAAGCCGCGAACGATCATATGGCCATGCTGGAGCAAAACCCTGAGCGCGTAATTGGCTACTTCCAGGATCGTCGGGTTCGATATGCGGCTTAATACTTCACAGGGCCGGATCAATAATGGCTGAGCGTTACCGCGACCTCGCCATAGA
Source organism: Rhodoferax sp. (assembly GCA_037968455.1). Taxonomy (GTDB): domain Bacteria; phylum Pseudomonadota; class Gammaproteobacteria; order Burkholderiales; family Burkholderiaceae_C; genus Rhodoferax. The sequence goes on along the minus strand of JBBKVN010000389.1, from coordinate 12,186 downwards.
AACGATTTGAGGAGTACTTGCACCCAACCCCGCGCTTTGCGCACCATGAGGAAAAATAGATGAGCACCACGACACGCATTTCAGCCGGCAGCCCCTTTCCAAAAATGACCTGGTCACTGGTTGGCGGGGGCGACCTAACCCTAGCCAGCGGCACCGGTTGGCGACTGCTCATCATCTATCGCGGCAAGCACTGCCCACTCTGCAAGAAATACCTAGGGACCCTGAACGACCAGTTGCAGGCTTTCGAAGCCGCCAATATTCAGGTGGCCACCGTTTCAGCGGATCCGCGTGAGAAAGCGCAGACCGAGGCGAAGGAGGAAAACTGGCACTTCCCGGTGGCCTACGACATGAACCTTGATCAAATGCGCGAACTCGGCCTCTACATCTCAGATCCGAGGTCTCCACAGGAAACCGACCGACCTTTCGCCGAACCCGCGGTTTTCGTGATCAATCCGGACGGCAATATCCAGGTCGTTGACATATCAAATGCGCCGTTTTCCCGGCCAGACCTAGCCTCTCTGCTGTCCGGCTTGAAGTTCATTCAGGAAAAGCAATACCCGGTCCGGGGCACCAAGGCCTGACGCCAAACGAAGACGCGCACGGCGCCCATTTTTCCTGGGGCGAATATCAGCCTTCTCGGTGGATGAGTCCTCCACTTCGAGCACATGGCAATGAGCTGGCTTTGCCTCCCCTTAAGCCGTCTTGGCGCTTCGGAAGCGTCGGAAAATTCGCACACCACTGCTAAGATAAGTTTTTAATTCGATCCAACCGGCTAAGCATGAAAACAATGCGGATGTTGTATGTTGAGGACAACCCTGAACTTCGCGAGACCTTCCAGGAGATGCTGGAAGGTGATCAGCGCGAAGTCGTAGCCTGCTCCACGGCGGAGGAAGCACTGGTATTGTGGAACGCCAGTCATTTCGATGTCCTCGTGAGCGATATCGGCCTACCCGGGATGTCCGGCACCGACCTGGCTCGTCGCGTTCTCGCCACACACCCTGAGCGCTGGGTCGTGCTCTGCTCGGGTTACCAGTATGGCGATGCTGTCAGTGCTTTGGGGCCCCGCGTGCGGGAGCTCTCCAAACCTTTTGAATTGGACGACCTGGACAGGTTGATGGAGGAGATCAGCCTGTCGCAGGACAACACACTATGACATTGAGATTCATGGACGGCGGCGGTGCCATGGGCGAGATGATACGGAACCACCCATGGGCCGATTCGTCCTTAGGTCTTCCACAGCACTGGCCCGCCCCGCTGAGGACGGTCGTCAGCATCATGCTGAATTCACCTCAACCGATGTTCGCGGTCTGGGGGGCTGAGCAATGGATGGTCTACAACGACACGTATGCCGAAATCCTGGGTGGTCACCATCCCGCGGTGGGGCGGTCTTTTCTGGAGGTCTGGAGCGAGATCCGCAATGACGTGGAACCGATCATGGCTCGCGCTTACGGGGGCGAGCCGATTTACATGGACGACATCCAGCTGATGATGCAGCGCCACGGCCACGTCGAAGAAACCCATTTCTCCTTCTCCTATGCCCCAGTGCGCGGCGAACACGGCGAGGTGATGGGTGTGTTCTGCGCGTGCACCGAGACGACGCATGAGGTTTTTGCAAAGCGGGAACGCGCAGCCGAACTCGAACGTCTGCGTGAGATGTTCGTGTCATCGCCCAGCTTCGTTGCCGTGGTGCGAGGGCCCAATCATCGTTTTGAACTGACAAATCCAGCTTACCTGAAGCTCATTGGGCAGCGCGATGTGATCGGCATGCCGGTGCGTGAAGCCTTGCCGGAAGTGGAAGGGCAAGGCTTATTCGAGCTGCTCGACAAGGTCTACCAATCCGGCGAAGCCCATTCGGGCCGTGGCGTTCCCGTCAGTCTATTTTCGGCAATGAGCGTAGAACCCGAAGAGCGGATTCTCGATTTTGTCTACCAGCCGATGCGCGGAGTCGATGGGCGGGTGAATGGCATTTTTGTTGAAGGCGTGGACGTTACCGAGCTTTTCGCGCAGGCCCAGGTCCTGCGCGAAAGCGAAGAGAAATTTCGCTCCTTTGCGCAGTTGGCGCCGCATCATATGTGGACCTCTCCCGCGAACGGGCAATTGGACTGGTTCAACAACCAAACACTGGACTACAGCGGCAAGGACCTCGCGGCACTCCTCGGCTCTGGCTGGTCCAAGTTGGTGCACGCCGACGACATCGCCAATGCCGCATCGACTTGGTCTACCGCGTTACGCAACGGCGTCAACTACGAAGTGGAATTCCGAATCCGCCGTGCCGATGGCGTATACCGCTGGCACCTGGTGCGCGCCTTGCCCATGCGCAACGCCCGCGGCGACATCGTGCGTTGGGTCGGCACCAACACCGACATCGAAGAGCAGCGTGCAGACCGTGACAGGCTACGCGAAGTTAACGTCACGTTGGAGCGCCAAGTAGACGAGCGAACCCGCGAGCGCGAGCGCATGTGGGGCAGTTCGCCCGATCTGATACATACACTCGATCATTCGGGGATTTTCCTCGACGTCAACCCGGTCTGGACCAACCTCCTCGGTTGGAACAGCGAACAGGTGGTCGGAAAACATATCGACGACTTCGTCCATCCTGAGGACCAGATCCGTGCAGACGACGCGCTGGCGCAGGCCAAAGTCGGGGTTCTTCCTAATTTCGAATGCCGCATGCGGCATGCAGATGGCAGCCATCGGGTGGTGTCTTGGACGGCGGCGCCAGATGGACGGACTGTTTTCGCTTTCGGGCGCGACATCACCGCCGACCGTGAACGCTCCGCCGCGTTGGCCCTCGCGGAAGAGCAACTGCGCCAGGCGCAAAAAATGGAGGCGATCGGACAGCTCACCGGCGGTATTGCTCACGACTTTAACAACATGCTGGCCAGTATTTATGGCTCAATCCAATTGATGCAGCGCAAGCTTGCCACCGGCAACCACGCCGGGTTCGAAAAGCTGCTGGACCGTGCATCGACCAGCTCACAGCGGGCTGCTGCACTGACCCAGCGCCTGCTCGCTTTTGCCCGTCGCCAGAACCTGGAGACGCGCCGTGTGGACGTGCGCGCACTGATCGAATCTCTGGAGGACATGTTTTCGCGCACCCTGGGCCCCCGCATTGCCTTGCAACTTCGCATGCCTCAGGCCCCGTGGCCAGCCAGAATCGACAGCGCACAACTAGAAAGTGCTCTGCTCAATTTGGTGATCAACGCGCGCGATGCCATGCCCGATGGCGGGCAGCTCACCATTGAGGTGGCCAACCGCCGGCTCGATGCTACCTACACGGCCACCCAGACTGAGCTCGCGCCGGGTGAATATGTGGCCGTGAGTGTGAGTGACAACGGTGTCGGCATGTCAGCCTGTGTGATTGCACGTGTATTTGAGCCCTTTTACACCACCAAGCCAATAGGTCAGGGGACTGGGCTAGGGCTGTCGATGGTCTACGGCTTCGTCAAGCAGGCGGGCGGCCATGTGCGGATTTACAGCGAGGTTGGAAGCGGGACCACCGTCACCCTGTATCTGCCGCTCGATGTCTCGGAGGGTAACGAGGTTCCGGCGTCTCCCCGCGCGTCAACTGGACCCGCCCATTCGGGGGGGAATATCCTGGTCGTCGAAGACGAACCCAGTGTGCGGGAGGTCGTCGTTTCGGTCTTGGCCGACCTAGGCTACTCCTATGCAGAAGCTGGTGATGCCGACGCCGCGCTGCTGCTGCTCGATGGCAAGCAACACTTCCATCTGATGATTTCAGATGTCGGCCTGCCAGGCATGAACGGCAGACAACTGGCGGAAATCGCCATGGTCAAACGACCTGGATTGAGAGTTCTATTCGTTACCGGTTACGCCGAGCAGGCGGTTGTCCGAAACGGGTTGCTGAGTGAAGGGGTGCAAATGATCACCAAACCCTTTGTGATCGATGAACTGGCAAACCGAATTCGCGAAATTATCCAGAGCCAAGTTGATCCGCAGTCGAGTTGAAACCCCTTTAAATAGCTGCCGAAATGGACTCGTCGTCAAGCCTCCATGGACGCCAGCCTGGGGCTACTGATCAGGCCAGTGATGTTGGCCAAACCCCGCCAAGCACTGCCAGCAAACGCACTGCGTTCAGGCTGATACGCACCGCGTGGTGAGCCGGCGCACGGCCCACAGCAAAGTGATCAGCAGTCTCAATCAGAACACCAGCCTGGCGGACTGCATTTGAGAACTGTCCTGCCCGCCAAGGCTCGGGAAGTTGCAGCTACACCAGCGGGTGGTGGCCCGCGATTCGAAAATCCATTCCGTGAAGTATGAAGCGCGCAGTGGCCAAACGTTCACCCACCAACTGGCGCTGCTGGGCTGGGGTCCGTTTGGATGAGCTGGCCAAGGCACGCCACAACCACCTTCGCCTGGAATCCTTGCCTGACTTGCCTGAAACCTGGGTACTGTCGGTCACCGGCAAGCGCAACAAGACACGGGATGTGCCGTTGCATCCGGACGTGGTGCATTTGTTGGCTGAGCATGGTCGCGAGTTCATGGCACAGGACAAAGCGTCCACAAACATGGGCACATTGCCGTTGATTCGCACGCTGCACGCGTCAGTGGCGCAGTGGGGGCGAGGGCAGGGCGGCCAGTTGCAGACTACTTCTGTGTCTGAGCAGCCGGGCGCGGCTCTGTCGTCGGCCGGGATCTATGCCGTGTTGAAACGTTTCTTTGGCCGCGCGGCCAAAACCGCCATTGACGCCGGGTTGGATCCGGCGCGGTTTGAAAAGGCATCCACGCACTGGATACGCCACACCTTTGTGCGACAAGCCTTGGTGGATGGCGTTCCGATTGAGGTGGTCAGTGAACTGGCGGGGCATGCCTCGATTGATACCACCTCGATTTATTCGACGCAGGAGCTGGCGCGAAAGATCACGGCGGTCAAGGGGATGCGGCGCAGGGTAGTGGGCTGATTCGGGCTGCTTCAGGCAACGGGTAAAAGACCACTTGAATCCAAATAGCTCCTACAACCCCATACGTTGATGCCTTTGTAGGACTTTTACTACAGGCAGTTTCGACCTCGACTGATTTAACGGCTCTGAAAGTAAAACCACACTAAAGATGTTTCTTTTACAACAACGAAAGGCTTCCCGATGAACTCCTTTAGAAAATTCTCTTCAACCTCTGCCTTCTTGCTGGCGATATTCGCTCTGGGCGGATGTGCAGGTATGACAGCCCAGGAAAAGGGCACAGCCACCGGAGCTGCCGTTGGCGGCGTGGTTGGGAATGTGTTGTGCGGTGGCCTTGCGTGTACCGGTGCTGGAGCAGCAGTCGGTGGCGTAATTGGTCATGAGGTTAGCAAATAACCCGAACTGTCCCTATCTCGCATCAAGTACAAAAGGCTACCCGCGTGGGTAGCCTTTTCTTCTCCGAATGGGCTACGCCCTTACTTTTCAATAGCGCTGACCCGCCAGATGACGTTACCGACATCGTCAGCGACGAGCAGCGCGCCGCCCTTGTCCAAGGCAACGCCTACAGGGCGACCGTAAGCTTTCCCGTCATCGTTCACGAATCCGGTCAGCACATCAACAGGTGCTGCATTTGTTGGTTTTCCACCGACAAACGGCACAAAGATGACCTTGTACCCACTCCTGGGGTTGCGGTTCCAGGAGCCATGCTGACCGATGAACATCCCCTGAGAGAATGTTGTGCTCACATTTTGAGCGCCAGAAAATACCAGTCCTAGCGACGCAGTGTGAGGCCCCAATGCGTAATCCGGTGAAATGGCTGTATGCACCAGATCGGGGCGCTCCGGCTTGACCCGCGAGTCCACGTGTTGGCCAAAGTAGCTGTATGGCCAGCCGTAGAAACCGCCGTCTTTCACTGAAGTCAGGTAGTCAGGTACCAAGTCACTGCCAATCTCGTCCCGTTCATTGACCACTGTCCACAGCATGCCCGTGTCTGGCTCCCAGGCCATGCCGTTGGGGTTTCTCAGTCCGCCAGCATAGATTCTGTGGGTCCCGCTCTGCAGGTCTACCTCCCAAATGGCTGCGCGGCCAGCTTCTACTTCCATTCCCCGCTCGGCCACATTGCTGTTTGAGCCGACGGTGACAAAGAGTTTGGTTTCATCGGCGCTGGCAATCAAGTTCTTGGTCCAGTGGTGGTTGATGGGGCCCCCCGGTAAAGTCAGCACCTCTTGTCCGGCCTGTGTGATTTCGGTTTGGCCGGGGGTGTAGGGGAATTTCACGACGGCATCGGTGTTGGCAACATACAAGGCGTCTCGAGCTAACGCCATGCCGAACGGAGAATTCAGCCCCGAAATGAACACTTTGCGTAAATCTGCCACGCCGTCGTTATTGGTATCGCGCAGAAGTGTGATTCGGTTGGCGCTGGGTGTGCCGGCGCCCGCACGCTTCATCACCAAACCCATAATCCAACCTTTGATTCCTTTTGCGTCCTCTGGCTTGGGCGGGGCATTGCTCTCAGCCACCAACACGTCTCCGTTGGGAAGTACCAAAATCCATCGTGGATGGTCCAGATCTCTAGCAAAGGCGTTGACCCGAGTGCCTGCCATAGACAACGGCTTGGCGTCTTTCGGCCACCCGATCGCGGGCGCAATATTGACCGTCGGTATCAGTGTCGGGTTAGGCGCTGGAAGTGAGGGGTGTGCACCTGTACCCTCCGCGACGGAAAGTAGGGCCGTGTCCCCGCAACCTGCCAGAGAAATAGAAGCGGCTACAAATAGCCAGTGGTATGGATTCATGTTGTCTACCTCTTCAATTGGTTAAATATGGAACGGAAAGAAGTTGGTATTTCTATAATCCTCTCAGATTTTTACGCTGACAAATCAAATCAAATCAAATCAAAGGTCTGCATCACAACTGCGGTCTATGCACGTGGACAAGCGTCGCGTTTTCCAGGCTGAAGCATACTGAGTTGAGCGACCCTGCCAAGGCGTCCAGATTTTGAGGTCAGCCGCGTGACTTTTGAGCCGCCATGGTCCAGGGGCGCAATTTCGTTGGACGTGAAAACCGGGTCAGTGCGTTCAATGCTCCGTTCTGCAGCTCTACCAGCTCCCGCGGGACTGCGTCAAACCGTTGAACATCAACTGTGAGTTCATTTAAGACTTCGTCCAGTCCAAGATGTCAGGCGTCGTACTTTTCCTCCTCAGCAACTCAACCATTACTGCTTGACTGCGTGGGAAGTCCCTGTAAGCCTGTTAGGGCTGAATGAGTTCCCCGATCTCACCGGTCGCCCAGGCGGGCAGCGGATATGTAGGAACTCACTGACGTGAAAAGCCGTGCTTGGCTGATATCACGGCGGTCCCGGGACTCAAATACTCATGGCTGGACTAATCAACGGAGCGTAACTATGAACAAGCTAGTGCATCAGCAATTCGAACCCGGTCAGAACCAGCTGCTCGCAGCGCTACCCGATGCGGCTTGGAGCCGCTGGCAAACGTTGATAGAACCGGTTGAACTTGGGCGCCGCCAATTGCTTTGCGACGCAAGCTCGAAACCTGGCTGGGTGTACTTTCCAACCACTGCGATCGTGTCCTTGATGTGTCGGACCCGGGACGGCGAATCGGCCGAAATTGCCGTCATTGGAAACGACGGCATGGTAGGCATGCCCATGTTGATGGGTGGAGATTCCTCGACCACGCAGGCTGTGGTGCAAGGTGCCGGGCAGGCTTACCGGCTGCCGGTGTTTATACTTTTGGATGAAATTGATCATGGCGGTCCGGTGCTCGACATACTCATGCGTTATGCCCAGAGCATGATTGCGCAGATGGCGCAAACTGCCTTGTGCAACAGGTGCCATTCAATTGATCAGCAATTGTGTCGTCGCCTGCTGCTCGGATTGGATCGACTGTCTTCGGATGAGATGGATATGACGCAGGAGTTGGCCGCCAGTCTGTTGGGTGTGCGCCGTGAAGGCGTCACCGGTGCCGCGCGCAAGCTGCAGCATGCCGGCGTCATTCGCTACAGCCGTGGGCACATTGTGGTGCTCGACCGCCAACGCCTTGAACAAAGCGCCTGCGAATGCTACTCCGTGACCAAGCGTGAATACCAGCGTTCCGCTTCCATGCCGCTGGCGGCCTGATTCGGTGTACTCACCCAACCCTGAGTGTCATATCGGATTTCAATCTGCTTGCCGGCCACGACTACGCTCGCATATTGAGATAATGAAGTCAACCTTCACGGCGTGCCCGAAAAGATGACCATTGACTAGAGCGGATCCAACACAGCGACCATTGAAAGTGTCAAGGCCGACGCCTGTGTCGACATTCTGATGCGCCAAAACAAATACCCGAACAACATCGTTGAGCAGGACCACCGGGCCGTCAAAAGAGTCACGCAACCGATGCTTGGATTCAAGTCATTTTGGAGTGCTCGAATTCTCATCACAGGTATCAAGTCAATGCAAATGATCAAAACGGGGCAGATGAACTGCTCCGTTGGTTCAACCATGTCCGCAGCACAGCCGTTCTAAACCCTCGCTGTTTGATCAACGGGCTGTAAATGCACCTTCCTTCTCGCCGACCCCACTATCGCGACAAAACCAACCTACAACTAATTATTGATGCCGTTCTCAAAGTCCTACGGTCCAGCCCAGCTTGTGCTGGGCGGAGGCAAGTTTGATGAGGTCTGTCAGACAGGACTCAATTCAGCGTCAAGCCTGCGACCAACTGTGTAACGTTGTGGCGCATCAATGCCACATAGGGGGCACCGGGCTGGTTGGCGGTGGAGAGTGCATCGGCAAACGGGCCGCCACCCAGAGTGGCGCCAGCGTCCTTGCTGACTTGGGCGACGAGTTTCGGATTACTCATGGTTTCTACAAACACAGCACGAATTTTCTCGCGCTTGATTTGTTGGATGAGCCATGCCACCTGCTTGGCCCTGGGCTCGGACTCTGTGCGGCAGACTCCATTAATGCGACAAAACCAGAAATAGAGACCACGCCGATTCGCCTCGTCCATTGGCTGTTATTGAGACAGAACCCAGAATATCAACAAGACCCGCGGTTCGTTGCCAACCGCCGAGACGGTGTTCAAACTGTTCTATCTGTCGCTGAACAACATCACTCTGAAATCGACGCTGCCGAATCTCGATTGGAAGGCCGCTTTGAACCGCTTGCCCATTCAGTTTGACGAGCGCACGCCGCGCGGCTAACTTAACCGCCGTTTACACAAAATTTGGGACACCATCACCCTAAATCATCGCTGGAACAAATCGCTGACGCGTTAGGCCCCTTCATCCGACGGGCTGCAGATCTAATCAACACGCAAAGTAGCGGCAAGGATGGAGCGCCCATTTGTCGGCGTTGTCCTACGGCTGCCAACGTGCTCGGCCGACAGGCACATACCCCCATGCTTCATACACTGAATCCATCGCAACGATTGGCGTTGCGATCACAACCAGCCCAAAGAAGGAAGCGGTGACGCTGTCCAATTTGGCACAGGAGCCCACCATGTTGCATTACGCTGTTGTATTTCTTGTTATTGCGTTGATCGCCGCGGTTCTCGGTTTTGGCGGCATAGCTGCTGGGGCTGCCGGCATCGCCAAGATTCTTTTCGTGGTCTTTTTGGTCATGGCCGTGGTCACGTTCATCTTCGGCTCTCGCCGACGGTAGAGATGGCCAACTGTCAGCAATTGCCAGTTCACTGCAAATCGTCCAGTTATCCCATTCCTCCAACCTCAAGGAAACACCATGAACACCGACACCCAAAACCTCGCTAACGACAGCCAAAAAATGGTAGAGCGCGGTGCTGACACAGCACACCAAATGGTGTCCAAAGTCGCCAGCAAAGCCGATCAGGCAATCGAAACGACCCAGGACCGCGTTTCCGACTCAGAGAAGTCAATTCAAGATGGCCTGAATCAGATTCGCGAAGCGGTTCCTGCCAGTTTGTCACGCGCCGCAAACCAAGCTGAAGATCTGGCGCGCGCCGGAATAATCAAAGCGCGCTCCGCTGGTCAGTCAATGGCTAACGGAGCGAGCCAGATGCGCGAGCAGACGGTGAGCTATGTGCGCGAAGAGCCCACAAAGGCCTTGCTGATGGCGGTGGCTGCTGGCGCATTTGCTACGCTGTTGATCGGATGGGCAACGCGAGGCAAAAGTCACTCCCGCCATTGATTGCGGGCCACTCGCCCTAGGTATGGTTCGCCTGAACCCATGCGGGCAGACCTAGGTGGGTGCGACGTCCGGATTCTTCCGGTGGTCGCGCCCTTTTTTATTTCAATATGAGGGAGCACCGCCGTGATCCACCCAATCTTCATCATGATGGCCAAGAAGCCGGGCCTGTTTCTGGAGCACGCGGATGCCTACGCTGATCTGGTTGCAGCGGAGTTAGCCTGCTGGCGCAATCGGCTTCAGCAACGCGCCACGCTCACCGTTGCAGTGGTCTTGTTCGCAATGCTTGGCCTGGGCCTGACCGGCGTGGCGGGTTTGCTCGCTGCGGCTCTGCCAATGAACACCATGCCCATTCCGTGGTTGCTCTGGGCCTTGCCTTTGGCCCCATTGTTGTTGGCTGCCTTTTTTGGTTGGCGTGTTCGGCAATTGGGAGCAGATAACACCTTCAACACGCTGCGCGAGCAAATAGCGCAGGACTTGGCCACTCTCAAGATATTGGACGAAGAAACATGAATAACGCCGCAAACCCCGTACCCAGCAGCAGTGTCGCTTCGGGCAGGTCAGAGCAAGACAAAAAGGCATGGCCAATTGACCAGCGTATGAAGCACGCTATGGCCCGCATCGATGCATCTCGCTCTGCGCTTATCGTGTGCCTGGCACCCAACCCGCCCGCCTCACGTGACACAACATCCGGTACGGCTGGCGATCGCGGGGCAGAGCCGTTTTTTGCCCAAACGCTGGCGGCGCGGATTAAGCGCAACGGGTTGCTTCAGGGCAGTTGGAGCACAGTGCGCACGCTGGCGCGTCGTTGGTGGACCCGCCAGCCCTGGCACAGCTCGGTCGAGCTCGTGAGCCAGACTTTGATGCACCAGGTAAGTCCCCTGATTCAGCGACACCCTTTGGCCACGTTGGCTGTGGGTGCGGCGCTGGGCGTTGGTTTGGTGGCTGCAGTATCGGCCATGCGGCCGTTAGCTCTGCACAACATTCAGCGGCAAACCAGTCCATGGCGTGATCGCTGGGGCAGTCTGATCTGGAGCCAGCTCGGCTCCGCGTCGGTCCAAATGGCGCTGGCCGGCGCCCTGGCAGCTTGGTTGGCCGATCAGGGCAGTCGAGGTACCGACTCAAGTAGTCGGTCTGCGGACGGTGCGCCTCGCTCCACGCCGTCAAATATGACACCGAGGTCCGTGAGCTGAATTGCAGTGTGAGTCAGTTCGTCTGGCTCCACTGCCTCGTCGGTGTTCATTCGCATCAAAACACCCGGCTGAGTTGACCGGTTTTTTCTGTGCATATAACTCGCTGTGAAATGACTTGGCTCCTCTTCATTGACGAACGGAAAGTCAAGTGGACGCAGGCCTGAAGTCAAACCTGGGCGAGCTGTAACTTGACGCTCCGCGCCAGTCACACATGTTGGAGTTGCACGGGCGGGCGCATCAGGAAACCACAAGAGATTCCCTTCGCTTGCAGTCTCAATCCCTGCTCCCCAACGTGGGGGAGCGGCCAATCGGTGCTCATGGAAGCAAACAGGTCTGGGTCTTCGACATTACCTACCCCATGAAGTCAGGTTTTCTACCTCAGTTTGATGGTGGATGCCTACTCACGCAAGATAGAGGAAACCTGTTGATGCCGGGCTGCGCACGGCACAGTGAGTCAGGTTTTGCCAATGGCGCTAAGGACTGGAACGGATTGATCTGCAACATGATCCTGGGTAATAACTCTTAAAAAATGCCGTGGCTGGGCGTATCAATGGGATTCGTAGGGGTGAACTTTTGCTCCAACGGGCTGCGGACCGACGCAGGCGACGAAGTTGGTGCGAATAAGTGGAGGTCAATGACGGAGAGAGGACCCACCCGGTTCAATAATTCGAAACGCCAGAACAGGTGCAACCGGTGCCCGTGGCTGACTCCTGCCATCACTTGGAATCTGTCGATCTAGGTGACACTTTTTACTAGGCGAGGCCAATGCGCAGCGTTGCGGCAACGTCCTATTTCGTTTCAAAACATCAGCGCATTCAGCGTCCCGCGAACTTATCGCCCGTCATAGTCAGTAGGCGAACCACGTCCACGCCGAAGGTGTGCGGCTCGTCGGGCAACATCAAGGAGCCTG
>JBBKVN010000388.1:0-6891 GCA_037968455.1 Rhodoferax sp. | reverse complement strand
CCGACGGTGAACCAGTCGAACAGCATGACTTATTTTCCGGCAGCCATGGCGATGGCGTAATTCCAGAATGGGTTGGCAAAAATCAGAATCATCGACACCACGAAGCAATAGATCGCGGTAGATTCGATCATGGCCAGGCCCACAAACAGGGTTCGGGTGATGGTGGCCGAGGCATCAGGCTGCTGCGCCAGTGCCGTGAGTGCGGTGGCGACGGCCCGCCCTTCTGCAAATGCAGGCCCCATGGTGCCGAAGCCCGTGGTGATGCCGGCGATGACGATGGAGGCCACCGCGATGATTGTCATGCTGTCCATAGCGAATCCTTGGTACATAAGTTGTTATTGAGTTTCTGGCGCCAGCTCAGCGTTGGGCTTGGGCTTGCGCACATGGGTGGCGGCGGCGATGTAAACCGCCGCCAAGATGCTGAAAATATAGGCCTGCACCATGCCCGTGAGCAAGCCCAGCACGGTCATGACGATCGGAAAGATGAAGGGGGTGATGCTCACCAGAATGCCAATGATCATGGCGCCGCTCATCATGTTGCCAAACAAGCGGACGGCCAGCGCCAGCGTGCGGGAGATTTCACTGATGAGGTTGAACGGCAGCATGATCACGGTCGGCTCCAGGTAGGTCTTGAGGTATCCGCCCAGGCCTTGGTCCGCAATGCCGAACAGCGGCACGGCCACCATCACGCACAAGGCAAGTGCGGCTGTGGTTGACAGCGAACCAGTCGGCGGCTCATAGCCGGGTATGACAGTGCACAGGCTGGCCATGGCGACAAACAGAAACAGCGTGCCCAGAAATCCGATGTATTTGCGTGGATGACGCAGCCCGACATCTTCAATTTGGTTTTCGATGCCGGTCACGATGATCTCAAGCAGGTTCTGCCAGCGCGATCGGGTGTGGTCAGTAGAAAGATGGCGAGTGATTAGTTTGGAGCCAACAGCCATCACAAGCATCAGGGCCCACGTGGTCGCAATGGTGGCGTTGATCTTGAAAAACCCGTATTGCCACAAGATGATCGCATCAGGGCTAAGGCGCATGACTGGCCTCCTGTTGCTGGTTCGTCGGGGCCTCTTCAGGCAAGCGGGTCAGCCTCGTCACGAGCTGGCGCGCCATGATAAAACCGACCAGGCAGCTGAGCAATCGCTGCCAGTCGCCGCCCGAGACAAAATAGAAACCGGTCATCGTCACGCCCATTCTTACCAGCAGACTGGCAAACACCCACAGCGCAGGCTTGGAGGAAGCAAGCCCTTTTCTAACCGTCCACCACAGGCCGCCGAAAAAAAACGCGCCGAGCGACCCACCCGCGATCCATGCCAGTACGAGGGCCAGTGTTTCATTCATCATCATTTTCCTGTTCGTCCCGCATGGCTTCGTCTTCCTTGCTCACCCAGTGCCACGCATTCAGACAGCCCAGCGTCAGCCCGGCCATCAACAGTGCCAGCGTCCAGGTGCGTCCACCGGGGTAGCTGCGGTCCAGCCAGAGGCCGAGCGCAGCGCCCAGCAGGGTCGGCACCACCACCGACCAGCCAACGACCCCCATCAACCCCAGGCCAAACCACACGCCCGACGTGGCGTTGCGCTGTGCCTTGAGCTTGCGCGCCGCTTTGGCCCCGATCTGCTCGGCCAGGTTCGCGTCCACTTTAGAGACGATCTTGGTTTCTTCAATCATGTTGAAACGTCGCGAAGCGACGCAAAAAACCAGTTTCCAGTTTGGCCATGACAGAGCGCACATTTTGTTCATGCTCGTCCAGCGCCAAAAACTCTTTCTCCACCGCATGGCGCAATTGGCCGAGGTTGGCGCCGCTCATGGCCCGCCGCACAGAAACCAGCACGTTTGGCCCGGTTTTGACCAGCACACCAGCATCGACGGCCACAAAAACCTCGCCGTCAGCCTCGGTCTCATAGACCAGGATGCCTGGCGTCAGCGCCGCCACGCAATCGCGTCGGTGTGGCAGCAAGCCAAACGAGCCAGCATGGGTTTCCGAGACGATGCGCGACACGCCTGATTTATCGGCAAACACCTTGGAGGGCAGAAGAATCTTAAGGTTCATGTGTGTCTGCCGTCTCTGCTTGCTTGGTCAAGGCTTCGTCAATCTTCCCAATCATGTAAAGCGCACTCTCCGGGATATCTTTGAATTCATCGCGCAGGATTCGCGCGCAACCGTCGAGCGCATCTTCCAAGCTGACCAGCTTGCCCTGCATGCTGGTGAATTGCTCCGTCGTGAAAAATGGTTGGGTCAAAAACCGCTCCAGCCGACGCGCACGGCCGACGACATTGCGATCTTCTTGTGACAGCTGCTCCAGGCCCAGCATGGCAATGATGTCCTTGAGCTGGGCATATTGGGCCAGCGTACGTCGGATTTCCTGAGCCAGGGCGTAATGCCGCTCGCCAACAATGCCAGGGGTTGCCATCTTGGAGCTTGATTGGAGCGGGTCAATGGCGGGGTAAAGACCTTCACTGGCACGCTTGCGCGAAAGGACGATGGATGCCGAGAGATGCGAGAACGTGTGCACCGCCGCCGGATCAGTGAAATCGTCCGCAGGCACATACACCGCTTGAATCGACGTGATGGCGCCGGTCTCGGTGTTGGCAATGCGCTCTTCCAGTGCCGATAGTTCGGTCCCCATCGTGGGTTGGTAGCCCAGCCGCGAGGGCATCTGCCCCATCAGGCCAGATACTTCAGCGCCGGCCTGGATAAACCGGAAGATGTTGTCGATCAGTAGCAGCACATCACGGTGTTCGTCGTCCCGAAAATATTCAGCCATGGTCAGCGCCGCGTGACCGACCCGAAAACGACTGCCGGGCGGCTCGTTCATCTGGCCAAAAATCATCACCATATTGGGCAGCACGCCGGCGGCCTCCATTTCGCGGTGAAGCTCTTCGCCTTCGCGGCAACGTTCGCCAATGCCACAAAAAATGCTGACACCCTCCTGGTGCCCAACCATGTTGTGAATCATTTCGGTCAGCAACACCGTTTTTCCAACCCCAGCGCCGCCGAACAGGCCGGCCTTGCCGCCGCGCTCCAGCGGTAGCAGCACATCGATGACCTTGATGCCGGTCTCGAAGATTTCAGATTGCGTCGAGCGTCTGGCCAGCGCTGGCGGTGCTCGGTGAACGGATCGCCATTGCACTTCTGACGGCGCCGGTTGCCGGTCGATCGCATTGCCAAACACGTCGAACATGCGGGACAAAATGCCCTTGCCCACTGGCGCCGTCAGCGGCCCACCGGTGTCCGTCACCGTCATGCCGCGCGCGAGGCCTTGGGTTGGCGTCAGTGCAATTGCACGCACATGATGCGCATCGCGCTGCGCAAACACTTCGATGACCACGCGTCCTTCATCCGCCTTGAGAATCGAGTGGATGGGGGGCAGTAGCTTCTCAAATCGCACGTCCACAACGCTGCCGCGCACAGACACAACCTTTCCTAAATTGGTCAGATTTGGTGTGGCGTTCATATTTTCTCAATTCCCCTGCGCATCAGTCGGGGCGTCCGATGGTCGCCGAATGATGTTAGCGACCATTGTGCGCTCGTCATGAGTCGAGGCGCCATCGGCGGATCGAGTTATTGATTTGGGTCAATCGCTTGGCAGGCACCCCAGCCCTATTCAGGCTTGACGCTGCCTGCGCGCAGCGCACGCTCTTGCGCCATTTGCGCTTCCAGCGTTTGGCGCCCTTGCTTGGCAACGGCGATAAATTTGGCGCGGTCCTGGTGGTAGGGGTACATCTGTTCAATCAGACTGAGGTTGTGCTCGCGAAACTGGGCCGTGATCTCCTGAGCCGATGCTTCGCTGTGTCCCAGAAGCTCCAGCACGCAGCGCCCGCTGCGCAGGCTGGACTCAAACACTTCGCGCTCGACCCGTGTCACCTGCCGGTCACGGAGTTGATTCCAGTGCGTCATGTCCCGGGCACGTGCCACGATCTGTAGTTGGGGAAAGTGTTCGCGAGCCAAGTCAACGATCTTCAAGGATTGGGCCACATCGTCCACCGCAACGACCAGAATCCGGGCCGTCCCGGCACCCGCGGTGCGCAGCAGGTCCACTCGGGTGGCGTCACCGTAAAAAACACGGTAGCCGAAACTGTGCGCCGCCTCAATCATGTCCGCGTCATGGTCCAGCAAGGTGCAGGGCACGCCCTGCGCCAGCATCATGCGCGCCACGATTTGACCGTAGCGACCAAACCCGGCAATCAAGATGGGAGCATCTTGGGGTTCGGAAATCTCGGCCAACTTGGTTTTACCCAGACGGGCATAGCGGGGCAACAAGAAGCGGTCCACTGCGACCAGCAGCAAGGGGCTTACCAGCATGGAAACCGCCACGGCGCCCAGCAGCAGAGAGGCGGTTTGGGCCGGCAATACGTGCGCGCCCACGGCGGTCTGAAACACCACAAACGCAAACTCGCCGCCTTGGGTTAGCAGCAGGGTGAACACCGGGCGCTCCTGAAACGGCAGCTTCATGGCGCGGGCCACGGCAAAGATCATCAGCCCCTTCACGCTCAAAAAACCCAGCACGATCAAGGCCATCCAACCGGGCGACTCGCGCAACACCCCAAAGTCGATGCTCATGCCCACGGCAATAAAAAACAGGCCCAGTAGCAGTCCTTTGAACGGCTCCAAGTCGGTTTCCAGCGCGCGGCGGTACTCGCTTTCAGCCAGCAAAACGCCTGCAAGAAAGGCGCCCAGTGCCATGCTTAAACCCACCCACTGCATCAGGGCCGCTGTGCCAATGACCAGCAACAGGGCGGTAGCGGTGAAAATTTCGGGGGTGTTGGAGCGGGCAATCCAGCGAAACAGTGGCCGCATCAGCAATCGTCCGCCCAAGATGATGCCTATGATGACTGCTATTACTTTAATAGCTTCTACCGCATGACTGGCGGGCGTTGCAGCCTCATTTGTTATGGAAATGACGCCCAATAGGGGCAGCAGGGCCAGGATGGGAATGGCGGCCACGTCCTGAAACAGCAAAATGGACAACGCCGCCTGGCCACTTTGCGTGGGCATCAAATGGCGTTCGTTGAGTGTTTGCAAGGCAATCGCCGTGCTCGACAGAGCCAGGCCCAGGCCGGCCACGGTGGCAATGCGCCAATTCACGCCGCAAGCCATGGCGACGCCGCCAATCAGCACTGCGCAGCCGACCACCTGCAGGCCGCCCCAGCCAAAAATGGGCCGACGCAAGCTCCACAGGCGTTTAGGCTCCAGTTCAAGACCGACCAGAAACAGCATCAGCACCACGCCGAACTCGGCAAAGTGCAGGATGTCCTGCACGTTGGTGACAAACCCCAGTCCCCATGGGCCGATGGCGATGCCGGCGGCTAGGTAACCAATGATGGTGCCCAGGCCCAGGGCTTTGCTGAGCGGCACGGCAATCACGGCGGCGCTGAGGTAAACAAAGCTGTTGATCAGCCAGGTCGAGGTGTGTTCCATGTCGGCGGGGCAAGGTAAGCGGTGAGATGAGCAGTCTATCGTGCGGTGGTGATTCGCGTGGCTTTGTCGCAGAACTGACAGGCACCCCTGCCGCACCTGGCTAAAGTGCGCCCATGAAAACATTTGAAACACTGGCCGATTTGTCGGCCCTGGTCGGGCAAGAGGTGGCAGTCAGCGACTGGATCACGGTCACCCAAGAGCAGGTCAACCTGTTCGCGCAGGCCACGGGAGATCACCAGTGGATCCATGTGGACCCTGAGAAGGCGCGCGCCGGTCCGTTTGGTGCGCCCATTGCCCACGGGTTTCTGACTTTGTCGATGTTGCCGCGGTTCTTTGAGTCCTCCATGCACATCGTTCAGGTGCGCATGGGTGTGAACTATGGGCTAAACAAGGTGCGTTTCACGGCGCCCGTGCCAGTGGGCAGTCGCTTGCGGGCGCGCATGACACTGCTCAAAAGCGAGCCCGTGGACCAAGGAGGCGTGCAAATGACCTGGTCGGTGGCGGTCGAGCGTGAAGGCGCAGCCAAGCCAGTTTGCGTGGCGGAATCCTTGGCCCGCCACTATCCCTGACTCAATCTGGCCGATCAGGTCGAGGCTGTGCTGATGTCTGGCATGGCAAAGCCGTTTTGCCGCCAGGCTTCAAATACGGTTACCGCAACCGCATTCGACAGGTTCAAACTGCGTTGGCCCGCCAGCATGGGCAGCTTCAAACCCTGTTCCGGGGGGAAAGACTGGCGCACGATGTCAGACAGTCCTTTGGTTTCCGACCCAAAGACCAGCCAGTCACCCGGTTGAAACTTCTGTTCATGCGCCCGGTAGGTGGCGCGGGTGGTCAAAGCAAACATGCGGGTGGGGGCCGGTTGCTCGGTGTCCAAAAAGGCTTGCCAGTTGGCATGGCGCTTGAGTTGCGCGTATTCGTGGTAATCCAATCCAGCGCGGCGCATGTGTTTGTCATCCATGGAAAAGCCAAGCGGCTCAACCAAATGCAGGATGCAGCCTGTGTTGGCGGCCAAACGGATGACGTTGCCGGTATTGGGCGGAATTTCGGGTTCGACAAGGACAATATGAAACATGGGCTGATTGTCGTCGGGCGGCGCGCGGCCGAAGAGGGCTCACGCCGTGCGCGCAACCACCCTCGCTGTGATGTGCGCCGCGCCTGCGGTTCGCAGAGCCAGCGCCGCCGCAAAAAGTGAAGCGCCGCTGGTCATGACGTCGTCCACCAGCACGATTCGCGCGCCCTTGATCTCTGACGAGCGCAGCGGCTCGACTGCAAAGGCGTCCTTTACGCTGCTGAGACGCTCGGCGCGCGTCAGGCTGCTCTGAGGCGGTGTGTCCTTGATTCGCAGCAGTAGCGCTGCGTCTGCCTTCGGTTTGGACAAGGCTTGTGCGAGTACATAGGCTTGATTGAACCCCCGCGACTGCAGTCGCTCTTTAGACAATGGCATCGGCAACACCGTGTCAGCCGCGTC
>JBBKVN010000387.1:0-2949 GCA_037968455.1 Rhodoferax sp. | reverse complement strand
AAGCACATTGCCCGCAGCCAAATTCCGGTGCTGGTTGACTTCTGGGCGCCTTGGTGTGGCCCTTGCCGCCAGATGGCGCCTGCGTTTGAGCAGGCCGCCGCGCAGCTGGAGCCACAGTTTCGGCTGGTCAAAGTGGACACCGAGGCCGAGCAAGCCCTGGGTGCGCGCTTCAACATTCGCAGCATTCCCACTCTCGCCCTGTTTGCCAATGGGCGCGAAGTGGCCCGCCAGCCCGGGGCCATGGGTGCGGCCGACATTGTTCGCTGGGCGCGGTCTCAACGCGTTTGAAACCAGCCGGCCGGCGGCCTGTAATTGGCTGGTAACCATTTCGGCTAGCTGGTATTAGTATTGGGCCTTTCCAATGCGGAGGCGGCTGCAAGCGGCCCGTGGGCCTGCGTGATATCGAATGGATGCCCCCGCCTTCCGCGCACCAAGTAACAATAATATGACTCAAAATGTTTTGACCGACGGGTTTCAACTGGCGCCCGGCGCCGCGCCTCTGGCCTGTGTGGACATTGGCGGCACCAAGGTCGCCGTCAACATCGTTGACGACCAGGGCATTCGCGGCCGCGTGGCTGAGCCCACTGCCAAAGAGGGCGAGAACGATGCCCTGGCCCGCCAGATCATTCGCATGGTGAATGAAAGCTGCGACTTGGCGGGGGTGGATGTTGCCAAGCTGGCGGCCGTGGGCGTGGCCTCTTGCGGCCCGTTTGTGCTGAATCAGGGGCTGGTAGAGCTGGCCGCCCCCAATATTTGTGGCGGCTTGGCCGGCACGGCGCGGGGTCTGCCCAACACCTGGAAAACCGCTTTGCTGGAAGCGCCTTTGCGCCAGGCTTTCCCCAATGTGCGGGTAGAAAACGACGGCATTGGTGCGCTGGAGGCGGAGCGCCGCTGGGGTGCGCTGCAGGACACAGGCCGTGCGCTGGATCACTGCGCCTACGTGACCTGGAGCACCGGCATTGGCGTGGGCCTGTGCGTGGATGGGCGGGTCCTGCGCGGCAAGAATGGCAATGCGGGTCACGCGGGCCACCTGTTTGTGAGCGATAACAACGACGCCTTGTGCGGCTGCGGCAATGTGGGCGATGTCGAGGGATTGATTGCAGGTAATGCCATTGCTCGGCGCTTTGCTGCTGAGGGTTACGCCGATTCTGCTATTCTTTTTGCAGCGGCTTACGCAGGTGATACAAAGGCTGTGGCCATTATTGATGAGTTGTGCCGAGTGATGGGTCGTACCCTGTACAAC
Organism: Rhodoferax sp.; assembly: GCA_037968455.1. Classification (GTDB taxonomy): domain Bacteria; phylum Pseudomonadota; class Gammaproteobacteria; order Burkholderiales; family Burkholderiaceae_C; genus Rhodoferax. The sequence continues at coordinate 1,706 of JBBKVN010000387.1, read as the reverse complement.
CTGATCGCGACGCTGGATTTGCAACGCATCAGTTTGGGGGGCAGTGTGTTCTGGCACCACCGCGCGTACCTATTGCCTCGATTGCAAGCCCAAGTGCACGGCAAGTTTCCAGCCCTGACTGACGGCTGTGAACTGGTGCCTGCGGGCTTGGGTGAGCGCGTCGGCGACTTTGGCGCGCTCGCCTTGGTCGCTTGATTGTGGAAGGGCCCGCGGCCCTGATTTGACCCTCGACCCGTCGGTGGAAAGAAGCCTCTTGGTGTAGTGCCACGAGGCTTTTTTGTGGGCGTCAAGTCGGCACGATCGCCCCAAAAAAGGGGCTTAGGGTAAATCCTGATTACGCAATCCAAAGTATTAATTAACAATTAATTAATTCGAGCGACGCGGTGTCTGCGCGAATCAACCCGGGTTCGATGGCACATTTTGTCATCGGCGTCAAAAATCAGGAGACAAGATGTTGAAACTTTCAAAACTGGCTACGGCCGTGGCATTTGTGGTGGCCGGCTCGGCCGCCATGGCAGGTGAGGTCGAGGTTCTGCACTACTGGACATCGGGTGGTGAGGCCAAGTCGGTTGCCGAGTTGAAGAAGATCATGCAGGCCAAAGGCCATACATGGAAAGATTTCGCAGTTGCTGGCGGCGGCGGTGACAACGCGGCCACCGTGCTGAAGAGCCGTGTGGTGTCCGGCAACCCCCCATCAGCTGCCCAAATCAAGGGCCCCGCCATTCAGGAGTGGGCATCAGAAGGTGTTTTGGCTAATCTGGATGCCACCGCCAAAGCTGAAAAATGGGACAGCCTGTTGCCTACAGTGGTGGCTGATGTCATGAAGTACAAAGGCAGCTATGTGGCGGCCCCCGTGAATGTGCACCGCGTGAACTGGATGTGGGCCAATTCCGCCGTGTTGAAGAAGGCTGGTGTGACCAGCACTCCCAAGACTTGGGACGAGTTTTTTGCGGCTGCTGACAAGGTTCAAAAAGCAGGCTTGATTGCTGTGGCCCACGGTGGTCAAAACTGGCAGGATTTCACCACTTTTGAAGACGTGGTGCTGGGTGTGGGTGGCGCCAAGTTTTACCAGGATGCCCTGGTCAAGCTCGATCAAAAAGCACTGACCAGCCCCACCATGACCAAGGCGTTGGAGACATTCCGCAAGATCAAGAGCTACACAGACCCGGCTGCTCCTGGACGCGACTGGAACCTGGCCACCGCCATGGTGATCCAGGAAAAGGCCGCCTTCCAATTTATGGGTGACTGGGCCAAGGGCGAGTTCACCGCCGCCGGCAAAGTGCCTGGCAAGGACTACATCTGCGCTGCAGCACCTGGCACTGCCAATGCATACACCTTCAATGTGGATTCCTTTGCCATGTTCAAGCTCAAGGACTCTGGCGCTCAAAAAGCGCAGGGTGACTTGGCAGCCGCCATCATGGGGACCGAGTTTCAGGAAATTTTCAACCTGAACAAAGGCTCCATCCCTGTGCGTCTGAACATGAACATGGCCAAGTTTGACGATTGCGCCAAGATGTCCGCCAAGGACTTCGTGGACACCGCCAAAACAGGTGGTCTGGTGCCTTCCGCCGCCCACGGCATGGCCATCAAACCAGCTGCTGAAGGAGCCATCAAGGACGCCGTCAGCCAGTTCTGGAATGACGACAAAATCTCCGTCGCCGATGGTGTGAAAAACATCGCTAAAGCTGCGGCGCAGTAATCTGAAG
>JBBKVN010000386.1:0-3508 GCA_037968455.1 Rhodoferax sp. | reverse complement strand
CCGAGGTTTTTGGCATCGCATTTGACAGCCCGGATTCCCGCGAATAGCATCTTTTTTCGCTTTTAAACGGAGGTCTTATGCATATGCCCTTGCTCATTCGACGTTGCCTCGCCGGATTGCTGTTGATGGGAACCTGCCTGAGCGTCGCCTTCGCCCACCACGGTTGGCGCTGGACGGATGATGGACAGTTCGAATTGACAGCCAAGGTCGAAAAGGCCTCGCTGGGCAACCCACACGGTGTTCTGACGATGGATGCAGATGGTTCGAAATGGTTGGTCGAGGTGGGTCAGCCATGGCGCAATGCGCAGGCTGGCCTACGCGATTCGATGATGGCCAAGGGCGCTACATTGACGATTGTCGGCAAACGATCCGCCGACGAAAAAGAGCAGCGCATGAAGGCGGAGCGCATCATCATCGATGGCAGGAAGTTCGACCTCTATCCGGAACGCCTGCCGGATGGGAGCAGGTAGCGACCATCCAACTGAGCTCGCTTGAGTTCTTTACTGGAAATCTTCGAGGGCCTGGACAGCAGCGCGCTGTCGGTCAGCCTTCGGGCCTCAGAATGGTTGTACCCATTGGTCAATGCGCTGCACATTGTGGGCATCGCGCTGTTGATTGGTCCGATCCTCATTCTGGATTGGCGCGTGCTGCGTCGGCGTGGATCACCCGTCCTATCCGTGTTGGCCTCGCTATTGTTGCCAGTTGCGCGTGGTGGCTTTGTGCTCGCGCTAATGGCTGGATCTTTGTTGTTCATGGCGCGCCCTCTGGACTACGCCTTCAACACACTTTTTCAGATCAAGCTGGGATTCATTGTGCTGGCCTTGCTGAATGTCGCACTGCTTCACCGCAGCAGGGCTTGGGACCTCGCGGTGGCGCACAACAACCCAGATTGGCGCGTGCGGATGGCCTGCGGTTTTTCTCTTATATTTTGGTTGATGGCGCTAGGCCTTGGACGGCTGATCGGCTACCGTTGATCCCGGTTCAGGTTGCGCGCAACGCTCAATCTGTGTGCACGATGGCGTTGGGCGGGTTGACAGGGCTGCAAAAGAGGTTCGGCCTGATCTTCTGGAAAGAGTTGTTGCGCAACAGCCCGGTATGCCGCCTGGCACAAAAAAACCGGGCGCAAGGCCCGGCTTTTTGAGGTCAACAGGCAGAACCGAGTTCTGCCTTGGTTGATCAATGGCCGGAGGCGCCAGAGGCTCCCAAACCAGTCTCTGAGCGAACCTGTTGGGCCGGGAAGGCCGCACGCTCTTTGGCCGCGTTGGCGCTGCGATCCATGATGGAGAACAGCCAGATGCCCACAAAACCAATCGTCATGGAGAACAGTGCAGGCGAGGTGTACGGGAACCAGGCTGAACCTTTGGGGTTGCCCAGGGTCGCTTCCCACACGGAAGGCGACACAACCGTCAGGCCCACCGATGAGATTAGGCCCATGAAGCCACCAACGACCGCGCCCCGGGTCGTGCAGTCTTTCCACAGGACGGACATGAACAAAACGGGGAAGTTGGCCGACGCAGCAATGGCAAAGGCCAGAGACACCATGAAGGCAATGTTTTGCTTCTCAAAAACAATGCCCAATACCACCGCACTCACGCCGAGTACCAAGGTGGTGACGCGAGACACTTTCAGTTCAGACGCGCTGTCGGCCTTGCCCTTTTTGATGACCGTGGCATAAATGTCATGCGACACCGCAGACGCGCCCGACAGAGTCAAGCCCGCAACCACCGCCAAGATGGTCGCAAAAGCCACCGCCGAGATGAAGCCGAAGAAGACATTGCCGCCCACTGCTTTCGCAACCAGCACCGCAGCCATATTGGCCGAACCGCCGCCGCCCTTGATGATGCCCGTGGCCGTATCGGCAAATTCGGGGTTGGTCAACACGAGTGTGATGGCGCCAAAGCCGATAATGAAAATCAGCACATAGAAGTAGCCAATCCAAGTGGTGGCCCACAAAACGGATTTGCGAGCTTGCTTGGCATCAGGCACGGTGAAGAAGCGCATCAGGATGTGGGGCAAGCCAGCGGTGCCGAACATCAGCGCCATACCAAACGAGATCGCAGAGATCGGGTCTTTGATGAAGCCGCCGGGTCCCATGATGGCCAGGCCAATCTTGGCAGCGTCTTCAGAGGTCTTGCCGCCATTCACAGCCAGTTGCGTCTTGACTTCAACGCCTTTGGCAAACAGGGCTTCAAAGCTGAAACCGTAGTTCGACATGACCATGAAGGCCATGAAGGTGACGCCTGCCAGCAAGAGGACGGCCTTGATGATTTGTACCCAGGTGGTGGCAGTCATGCCGCCGAAGAGCACATAGACCATCATCAGTCCGCCCACCAGTACCACGGCAATCCAGTAGTCCAGACCGAACAGCAGTTTGATCAGTGCGCCCGCACCCACCATCTGGGCAATCAGGTAGAACGCCACCACCACCAGCGTGCCCGAAGCCGCGAAGATGCGGATTGGGGTTTGCTGGAAGCGGTAACCGGCCACGTCGGCAAAAGTGAACTTGCCCAAGTTGCGCAGGCGCTCGGCCATCAGGAAGGTGATGACAGGCCAGCCGACCAGGAAGCCAATCGAGTAGATCAGGCCGTCATAGCCTGAGGCCATGACCGCTGCAGAAATACCCAGGAACGAGGCCGCAGACATGTAGTCACCCGCAATGGCCAAGCCATTTTGAAAGCCCGTAATGCCGCCACCGGCGGTGTAGAAGTCAGACGCCGATTTGGTTTTGCCGGCAGCCCATTTGGTGACAAATAGCGTGAAAACAACGAAGCCGCCGAACATGCTGATCGCCACCCAATTTGTGGGTTGCTTTTCGACTTGACCGAGGTCGCCGCCTGCGGCAAAGGCCGTACCGGCAGCCAGCAGCGCCAACAGGGCCGCGAAGATGAATTGAAACTTTTTCATTTAGACGCGTCTTTCAAGATGCTGGCAGTCAATTCATCAAATTCGCTGTTGGCGCGGCGCACATAGATCGCCGTGATGAGAATGGTGAACACGATGACACCCAGTCCGATCGGAATACCCAGGGATGTGACCCCGGCGCCGATGGGTTGTGCGAGAAACGACTTGTCAAATGCAATCAAGGCGATGTAGCCGTAATACACGACCATCATCAAGAGCGTCAGGCCCCAACCAAAAGCATTCCGCTTACGCCGAAGCTCATGGTATTTGGGATTTTTTTGAATTTTGTCTACAACGGGATCACTCATGTGACACTCCTTTTTTGAAGGTTAATAGGTGTTATCAAATGTATCGCTAGCACATTTGATGAATCTTGCCAAGTCGGGCTGACCCGCTCCTTACTTTCTTTGTGGAAAAGCGATTGGAACCAAAAAAACACGTTTGTGTTTTGAAATGCACCATGCACTGAGTGCGTTGAAATTGGATTGTTTGAGGGCGTGTCAGTCCACGTCTCCGACGTGAAACGGCCTGATGTCAACGCAAATTGGCGCGTAGCCGGCTGAGAGTTGCGCCCGCCTCAGGGGGCCGGCGAATGCACCGGACTGTT
>JBBKVN010000385.1:0-2809 GCA_037968455.1 Rhodoferax sp. | reverse complement strand
TTGATGACGGGCACCTTGGCGTCCCGGCTGATGCGCTCAATCAGCCCTTTGCCACCCCGGGGAATAATCACGTCCACGTACTGCGGCATGGTGATGAGCTGCCCCACGACCTCACGATCCGTGGTCTGCACCAGTTGTACCGCGTCGGCAGGCAAGCCGCTCTCGGTCAGGGCGAGTTGCACCAGCTTGGCCAAGGCTTTATTGGACTCAATGGCTTCGGAGCCACCGCGCAGAATGCAGGCATTACCACTTTTGATGGACAAACTGGCGGCCTCAATGGTCACATTGGGGCGACTCTCGAAAATCATGCCAAACACGCCAATCGGCACCCGCATCTGCCCCACGCGGATGCCACTGGGCTGTTGCTTCATGCCGATGATTTCACCGATCAAATCCGCCATGGCGGCCAACTGCTCGCAGCCCTGGGCACAGGTTTCGATCACTTTGGGGGTGAGTTTGAGCCGGTCCACCATGGGTGCGGCCAAGCCCGCGGCCTGGGCACGCTCAATGTCTTTGGCGTTATCCACCTGCAGCGCGTCGATATTCTCTCGCAGCAAGTGGGCGAGTTGCCGAAGTGCTCTGTTTTTAGTAGCTGCCTGCGCTTTAGCCATCAGGGCTGAAGCCGTTTTTGCCTGCAAACCCAGTGTTTGGGTGTATTCCGTGATGTTGAGAGCGTCCATGATTTATTCTCGCACGATCAAACCGCGCGACGTCCGATCAATCAACGCGCGCGGGGCGCTGGCGGCGACACCACACACTGCGAGCACAGCATCATGGCCAAGCGCTGCAAAGCCTGCCAGTTGTTGGTCGGCCAACCGGGTTGTTTCAAACCTTTGACAATGCCGTCGACCAAGTGGGCGGCTTCCAACAATTGCGCCAGCGCAGCATCGCTCAGCCGGGGCAGCACACGCTCAAACAGGCGCTCTTTGGCGCCCCATACGCGCTGCTCGCGCAAGGCCATGGGCATGGGGCGCCCCTGGCCCAGCGCGTCCTTGACCCGCTTGAGAGCCCGAATGTCTTCACTCAAAGCGTAATGCACCAGCACTTCGGCTTCGCCTTCGGCCTGCAAGCCGTCCAGCATGCGCTGCACACGAATGGACTGCCCTGCCAACACGGCCTCCGAGAGCTTGAAGACGTCGTAGCGGGCCACATTGAGCACCGCGCTTTCAATCTGCTCAAAGCTCAGTTCGCCCTGCGGGTGCAGTAAACCCAGTTTTTGAATTTCCTGATGCGCCGCCAGCAGATTGCCCTCTACCCGGTCGGCAAAAAACTGCAGGGACCGCTGCCCTTCGTCGCCACCCGCTACCCGCTGCCCTTGGGCAGACAGGCGCTGTGCAATCCACGACGGCAAGGCGTTGCGCTCGACCGGCTCCACTTGCACGGTCACGCCAAAGCTCTCCAACGCCCCAAACCAGGCGCCGGATTTGGTGGCTTTGTCCAGCCGGGGCAGCATGACCAGCGTCAACGTGGTGTCGTTGTCGCGGGATTGTTCGGCGAGGTGTTGCAAGGCGGCGCTGCCATCCTTGCCGGGCTTGCCGGTGGGAATGCGCAACTCCACGATTTGTTTGTCTGCAAACAGACTCAGTGAGCCACCGGCCGCCAGCACCTCACTCCAGTCAAAGTGAGCGCCCGCCACCGTGTGCGAAGTACGCTCGGTATAGCCCTGCGCGCGGGCCACGGCACGAATCGCATCCAGCGCCTCCTGAATCAGCAAGGGCTCGTCACCATGCAGGGTATAAAGGCTTTTCAGGCCCTTCTGCAGGTGAGCGCCGAGCTGGTTAGGGTTGAGCTGCATATTTCACAGCGGCCAGGCGACGCAGCAATTGCTGAACCAGGTCGCTCTGCATGTCCCGGTACAGCAAGGCCTCCTCAGCCTCCTTGGCCAGCGAGGCGGACTCATTGAAACTGAGGTCCCGCTTTTGCAGGATCTCCGTGTCAGGCACCAGCTCCTCGCCTTCAGGCGTGCGCACCCTGAAGCGCACCCGAATGCGCAACTGAAACTCCCGCACCTGGCCCGAACTATTGACGCCCACCACGGTTTTTTCGCGCAACTCTTGCAGGATATCGATCACGACATCCGCATTCTTCAGCGGTTCGCTCAAGGGCAGCACCTTCACGGCACCGCCAAATGAACGGCGCAACTCAATGACCAAGGAACCACCGGGGTTGGGCTGGACCGCGATGGTCTCAAAGTTGTAGTTTTGAGCGCCTCGCAGCTTGAACCCACACCCCACCAAGGCGATCGAGCTCAGACTGGCAGCACCCAACAAAGACAAAGCGGAGCGACGTTGCATAGTGACCTTCAAACGACCAGATTAACCAGGCGACCCGGCACCACAATGACTTTTTTGGGTGCGGCGCCGTCAGCGGCCTTCTTGAAAGCCTCGCTGTCAATGGCCGCACGCTCAATCTCGGCCTTGGAGGCGCCGGCCGGCACCACAATGGCGCCGCGGAGCTTGCCGTTGACCTGCAGCATGAGTTCAATCTCGTCCTGCACCAAAGCAGCGGGGTCCACCGCGGGCCAGGGAGCGTCAAGCAATTCACCCAGCGTGCCGGCGTAGCCCAAGCCAGCCCACAGACTGTGCGCAATGTGCGGCGTGGCCGGGTAGAGACAACGCAGCAAAATGCCAAAGCCTTCAATCATGGCCACTTGCGCGCCCTCAGACTCGGTGGCTTTGAAGTCTTCCAGCGCGTTGATCATCTTCATGGCGCCAGACACCACGGTGTTGTATTGCATGCGCTGGTAGTCATAGTCCACCTGCTTGAGCACCGTGTGCATCTCCAACCGCAAGGCCTTGGCCTCTTTGCT
>JBBKVN010000384.1:0-5327 GCA_037968455.1 Rhodoferax sp. | reverse complement strand
CGCCACGATGGCGCTCAAGGGGCGTTTTACCCAAGACTTCGTGCGGGCCAGCCACCAGGCCAGCGGCGTGCCGAGCGCCAAAAGTATGAGCGTGGTCAGTGCCGCCACACGCAGGGTGAGGCCTATGGCTTGTATGTCGGCGCTGGTGAGCATGTTTGACGGAGGTGGCCGTTAAGGTGCGTAGCCGTAGCCGTAGCTGCGAATCAGGTCCTTGCTGGCCTCGGCTTTAAGCAGAGACATGAGCGCTTGGGCTGCAGGGTTGTTGGCGCCACGCTTGAGGAGAACGGCATCCTGGGCAATGGGTTGGTAAAGCTGCTGGGGAATTTCCCACATGGACCCTGACTTGAGTCGGCCGCCCTCCAGTACTTGCGATAGGGCCACAAAGCCCACTTCTGCATTGCCCGTGTAGACAAAGCTGAAGGTCTGACCAATGCTTTCCCCCTGAACAAGCTTGGGCGTCAACAGGGCCTGCAGACCCAGTTTGTCCATGACTTGTACGGCTGCCGCGCCGTAGGGTGCGACTTTGGGCGCAGCGTAGGCCAGTTTTCGGAAGTTGCCTTTGCGCAGAACGTCGCCCTTGTCGTCCACCAAAGTTGCATCGGCGGACCAGAGCACCAAACGCCCGGTGGCGTAGGTGAAGCGGCTTGCCGGCTGGATAAATCCGTCCAGCTCAAGCGCCGCGGGTGTCTCGGTATTGGCCGCCAGCAAGACATCGAAGGGCGCACCGTTTTTGATCTGGGCGTAAAACTTGCCGGTTGCGCCCAGCGTGACCTTGATCTGATGGCCGGTGTTTTTCTCCAATACGATGGCGAGTGCTTTGATAGGCTCGGCAAAGTTGGAGGCGACGGCCACTTGGGCAACGTCGGCCCAGGCGGTGCCGGCGCCGAGAAGTGCCATGGAAAAGGCAATGGCACCGACAAAGGGGGAGGTCGATAGTACGGTCATGGGTGGTCAGACAACCTGGTCACATCAGTGTTTCGGGGGCTGCGGAGCCCAATTGGCACGCACAGGAGGGCGTGAATGCTGGAAAGTGTAGTGGAATGATCGCCCCCGCTACGCCGATCTGGACGGTGGGCGAATTGGCGGTTTGGCCTAGCGAGACTGAATTTTTCGCCCAATCTTCCGGTACACCGTGGCACGGCTGATACCCAGCGCGTGGGCCGCTGCGGTAACGTTCCCACGCGCTTGCTCCACCGCTTTGTGAATGAGGGCGGTTTCGATGTCTTTGAGCGGGCGTTGCTGGGCAACCAGCGGTCGTACTGCAGAGGAGGTTGGGCGCTCTTCGTATCGACGCTCCACCGGCAGGGCCTGAAGGCGCAGACCACTCCACAAAGGAATTTCGATGGCCGGGTCAGAGCGATGCACGGCATCAAACAACAATTCGGCGGGTACCCCGAAAAGTTCGCTGACGTGGACCGCGGCCTGGTTGAGCGCCGCCAGATTGGGCACCATTTGGCGGGCGATGGCGTTGGCCCCGGTGACCAGTCCATCGGTGTCCAAACAAAGCAAGCCATCGGCGTCGCTGCCCATCGTGTTGCCGGGCCAATTCAGGCGAATCATCAGGCTGTGCGACTGGGAAAGCAAAACTGCGTTTTCAATCTTGTTGGCACATTGGGCAACAAGGTGCTTGAGTTCGGGGCGCTCAATGGCATCAATGCCAGTCACGTCCAGCATGCCGACACAAATACCGGTGGGACCAAACAATGGGGCACCCGCGCAGCTGTAGTGAGATGCTTCGTTGAAGAAATGCTCACCTCGGTGAAGCCAGACGGGTTGAAGCTCAGCGAGGGCTGTGCCTATTGCGGTGGTGCCGATTTTTGCCTCCGATAAGTCCACGCCAATGCGAGTGATGAGGCCGGCTCGGCGATCCGAATGGTCAATCAGGCCGCTGACGTCGACAACGACGCCGTCGGCGTTGGTCAATACGGCGAAATAGCGTGTTCCTGCAATGGCCTGTCCCAGCTTTTCCAACAAGGGGCTGGCGGTCTGCACCAACTGCCGGTTGGCCTCTGCCGTGCGCCGCATCTCGGCTTGAGAGAGTAGGTCGAAATGGATGGCATCGCCGGGCTGAAACCCCAAGCCAAGGCAGCGCTGCCAGGACCGTTCAACCCAAGTAGGCAGTTCATTGGCCGGCAGAACCCCTCGCTCCTGAATCACGATACGACGGGCATGGTCAATGGACGCCTGTCGGCGGTCGTTGGTGGGGATGTTGGGAACAGGTCTCATGGTCGCAGCGCACATTCTTCCACGATCCAGGTGAGTTGGCGAGATCAAGAGTGAGTCCCTGCCGGATTGTTTCAATTTGAGAAATTCAATTCAAATCGGCGCCCTCGCAAGGGTTGTCCCTAGGTCATACGAAAAAGAAGGTCATAACAATGACTATGAAATTCAGTTCATAGGCATGGTATTTCATATCGGGAGTGCCACAACTTGAGGAGTAATGCATGCAAAAAATGTTGCACATCAATGCAGATAAATGCACCGGTTGTCTACAGTGTGAGATGGCCTGTACCTTCGAAAATTACGGCACATTCGCCACCGCAAAATCCCGCATCAAGGTGTTTGACTTTCACCATACCGGCAAAAAAGTGCCCTACACCTGCACCCAGTGTGATGAGGCGTGGTGCCTGCATGCCTGCCCAGTGGAGGCGATCACGGTAGACAAGCTCACCGGCGCCAAGGTGGTGAATGAGTCCACCTGTGTGGGCTGCAAGGTGTGCACGATTGCCTGTCCGTTTGGCACTATCAATTACGTTCAGGAAACCGGCAAGGTCCAGAAATGTGACCTCTGCGGCGGCGAGCCAGCTTGCGCGGAAGCTTGCCCTACAGGGGCGATCACCTTCATTGATGCCAATTGGACCGGGCTGGGCAAGATGGCCCAATGGGCCGACAAATTGGGTAACCAGCCTTCGGCTGCGTAATCGATTCAATCAGCCGCAGGCTGTTTAAGGAGCATCACCATGGCATGGGCAGGAAAAATTCTTCGCGTCGACTTGAGCGCCGGCACCGTCAAATCCGAACCACTCAATATGGACTGGGCGCACGCTTACCTTGGCTCCCGTGGGTTGGGTTCCAAATATTTGGTGGAGGAGGTCGATGCGACGGTGGACCCACTGTCGCCAGCGAACAAGATCATCTGGTCGACCGGGCCGTTGACCGGAACCATGGCCTCCACGGGAGGCCGCTACACCGTCATTACCAAGAGCCCGTTGACTGGCGCCATCGCCTGTTCCAACTCGGGTGGCTATTGGGGCGCCGAATTCAAAATGGCCGGATGGGATATGGTCATTTTTGAAGGCAAGAGCGAGAAGCCGGTTTATCTTTACGTGAATGATGACGTCGCTGAGCTGCGCGACGCGGCTCACCTTTGGGGAAAGAGCGTTTGGCAAACGGAGGAAATGCTGAAAAAAGCTTTGCAAGATCCGCTGACCCGCGTGTCCAGCATTGGCAAGGCAGGCGAGAACGGGGTGCTTTACGCTGCCGTGGTCAATGATTTGCACCGCGCTGCGGGTCGCTCCGGCGTCGGCACCGTCATGGGCAGCAAAAATTTGAAGGCCATCGCGGTACGAGGGACCAAAGGCGTAGGCAACCTCCACAATCCCAAAGCTTTTATGAAGGTGGTCGCGGAGAAGAAAAAAATCCTTGCCGACAACGCTGTCACGGGGCAAGGCCTGCCCGCCTACGGCACACAAGTGTTGATGAACGTGATCAATGAAATGGGCGCGTTGCCTACCCGCAACCACCGTGACAACGCGTTTGAAAGCGCCAAAGACATCTCTGCAGAAGCCATGGCCACGCCACGCAAGACCGACGGTAAAAAACAACTGGTCACCAATCAGGCCTGTTTTGGCTGCACCATTGCCTGTGGGCGCATCAGCAAGATGGATGAGAGTCACTTCACCGTCGCCAATAAACCTCAATATTGGGGTGCCTCTGGTGGTTTGGAATACGAAGCGGCTTGGGCCTTGGGTGCGGCCAATGGTGTGAAAGACTTGGAAGCACTGCAGTACGCCAGCATGTTGTGCAACGAAGAGGGTATTGACCCCATCAGTTTCGGCGCCACGGTGGGTGCGGTGATGGAGTTGTATGAAATGGGTGTGCTGACCAAGGAGATCGTCGGCATTGAGGCGCCTTTTGGATCGGCACAGGCCTTGGCCTTTTTGACGGAGGAGACGATCTACGGTCGCGGCTTTGGCGTTGAAATTGGGCAAGGCTCGAAACGCCTAACCGCCAAATACGGTCACCCGGACCTGAGCATGACTAGCAAAGGCCAAGAGTTTCCGGCCTACGACGGCCGGGCCATTCAAGGCATTGGGTTGGCATATGCCACTTCCAATCGCGGTGGCTGCCATTTGCGTGGCTACACCATTGCCTCTGAGGTGTTGGGCATCCCGGTCAAAACTGACCCGATTGAGCATGAAGGCAAACCAGAGTTGGTCAAAGCGTTTCAGGATGCCACGGCCGCGTTTGACTCATCGGGTTTGTGTGTATTTACCACCTTCGCCTGGGGCTTGGCTGATTTGGCGCCTCAAATTTCTGCAGCCTGCGGCGACGAATACACCACCGAGGAGTTGGAAAAAATCGGCGAGCGTATCTGGAACATGGAACGGGAATTCAACAACCGCGCGGGTTTCACGGCCAAAGATGACAGCCTGCCCAAGCGCTTGCTGACCGAGGCCTGCAAAACGGGCCCCTCCAAAGGCAAAGTCAATATGTTGGCAGAGATGATGCCCAAGTACTACGCCGTCCGCGGTTGGGACAGCGAAGGTCGTCCAACGGCCGACACCCGCTCCAGACTGGGTTTGTCTTAACCCCAAGGTCGCTGGATGGGCTTTGACGCCAATCACCGATGACCGTGATCCAATGAAAGAGATTCTTGGTCACCGGTGGGCGCTTTTTCGGATTCAATGAATCTTCAGGAAAGGTGCCCCAGCCTGTCCGCAACCAATTGAGAGTCACCATGACCCATCACGTCATCCTGGGCGCCGGTCCGGCCGGTGTCATCGCCGCAGAAACCATTCGCAAACACGCGCCAAACGATGCCATCACCCTGATCGGCAACGAGAAAGAGCCACCGTACTCACGTATGGCTATTCCTTACTTGTTGATTGGCAATGTGGAAGAGCGCGGAACCTACTTGAGGAAGAGCCCTTCTCATCTTCAGGATTTGGGTATTAAAGTGATTCAGGCGAATGCCCAGTCAGTGGGTGTAGCTACTAAAACTGTAGCATTGGAGGGCGAAGAGACATTGAGTTTTGACACGCTCTTGATAGCCACTGGTTCACATCCTGTTCGACCTCCCATTCCCGGCATTGATGCGGCAGGCG
>JBBKVN010000383.1:0-2740 GCA_037968455.1 Rhodoferax sp. | reverse complement strand
TCGTCGAGATAGGCGGGTGGGCATTCAATAGTGAGTCGCTTGCCATGGGTAGAAGAGCTGCCTAAGGCGTGAACAGCGACGATGCGCCCCACGCCGGTAATGATTCCGGTAAACATCCTGTTATTTTCGCAGGGAAAAGTCCTTCGACCTGGACGGGGCGTAAAAATCTCCTTTGTCGCAAGCCGCTCAAAGTGCGAATCTGGGGCCAAGAATGGCGCCTACGGGGTCTGTGGCCGATATTTCGGTGGAATTTTCTCCAGAACGGCATTCCGGTAGTTTTCTGGTGCCGCATTCATCGCGGCGCGGTAGGCTTGCGACGCTTTGCTTTCGTCGTTTGTGGGTGAGCGGTCATAAATATCACCGAGCTTCAGCCATCCATCCACGGCCCGGTTGGGCCACGTCTTGATGCCGAGCCTCAGAGCTTGAATCGCGAGATCGGGCCTTCCATTGTTTAAACCCAATGTGTAGGCGGCCTGCATCAGGTCGCGGTCGATGACACCCTTCTCCAGCAGTGTGCTCGCCCGAAGCATGGCTTCATTCACCCGTCCAACCCGGCTCAGAAACATCACGTCAAGCGTTGCTAGAGTTGGCGCGCTTGGCTGCAAGCGGATCGCCTTCTCCAGATAGACCTGCGCAGTGATCACATCACCTAACTGCAGGTAACCGCGCGCCACGTTGGCGAGCATGACCACAACATGGGGGCGCGAGGCAAGGACAGTCTCCCATACCCACACCGCGTTTCGCCAGTCGCCCCATCCCGCCAAAGCATCTGCCGTGATAGGCGTGAGTTTCCTGTAGTGCGGGTTGATGGCAATGCCCTCACGCAGCAGGTCAAGCATTTTTTTCTTCTCATTGTTCCAGCGCGGATCGCTGTCAATGCCAGACTGGGAGATCGTCATCGCAATTTTGACGGCACGCACGAGCTTGCTTTCGCATTCAATCGCTTGTTGCGTGATGTAGCCGGCGATGGCAGTGCATAGCACCACCAACCCCAAAGCCCATGGCGTGCTGCGGCGCCTCCAGGGGACCATGCGCCAGAGACCTTGCCCGTGGACTCTCAGCCGGGCGTCCGAGGCGGCAAGAATTGCCAGGCACAAAGCGAACAGAGCGCCTGTGGTGGCCATGCGCCAAGGAAAGCCAGCGTTGCTGACCAGAAGCAACATCAGCAAACTGCTCAGTGCTGAGGCACGAAAAGGTGCCTCGCGTCGGCCCTCCTCAGATTGATCGCGCCATGTTTGGTACGCCGAGCGGAACAGGTAGGCAAGAAGTCCGGCCAGAAACAGCCACCCCACCAGCCCGTACTCCGCCAGTAGCTGGAGTATTTCATTGTGCGCATAGTAGTCTGTCTCAATCAGACTTCCCGGCGCTTGATAGAGCGGAACCTGAACCTCCCACGCGCCCGCACCGACTCCTGTGATCGGTTTGGCCAAAATCATGCGACCAGTCGCCTTCCACATCAACGCCCGAATCGAAAACGACCCGTGGCTGTACTCGGACTGTTGCGTCATGGACAACGTGCGGGTGAATGCACGGTCAATGGCGTCGACTCTGCCAGACTCTGCGATCAGTTTTGGATTGGCGGTAGGGATGGAGCCGATGGCCAGGACGGTGCAAACCAGCAATGTCGCTGCGCCGATGACGTGTCCGGTTCGCCAGCAGGTCGATCTAACTTGTTCACGATACTTCCAAACGATGTAGGGCAACAGCAGCGACAACATCGACAAACCCAGCAAGGCAGAGCGGGTACCGGTCATCATCAGCGCGACCAAGTTGAAGCCCAATGAAAACAAGAGTAGAAATGCGGTGGTTTTGTCTTTTACCCGCGTGAGCAGTAGAACTGAAAACGGCAGTGTGCAGACCAAATACTCGGCATAAAAATTGCGATTGACAAAGGTTGACGCTGGATTGGGGCCCTGAGCGAAGAAGCTCAAGTCCGTCCAGAATTGCAGTGCTGCCCAAAGTGAGGCAACGACTGCTCCTAGATGGACGCCCCACGCCAGGAAGGTGACGCGGCCAGGCGTCAAGGTGTTCATGCCAACAAAGAGAATCAGGCTGAAAACAAACCAGCGAATGGCCTCGACGCCGCCCAAATAGGTGTGCGACCATGCCATGCTGCCCAAGGCGTAAGCCATGAGACTCAATGGAAAATACATGACCTTGTGAAGCAGGACCGGTGTTGCTTGTTGGCCTAGTTGCCAGAAAAAAGCAAATAAAACACCCAGTGCGAAGAATGCCACCAGGGCAGATTTCAAGGTGTCTTGCAGCAGTTGCTCGTTTGGCGCCCCCAACGAAGGGACGACGATCATCATCAGCGCCAGCAGCAGCGCCGGACTCAAACGTTTGAGGTAAGCCACCTAAAATTGATCGCGACCGTTGACTCGGGCCACAATGCGCAAATCCGGCCCCAACGGGTCGGTCGATTGGATGTCAAGCGCAACGGCGTCGGTCAAATCACTCAAGGGGCCAAAGTCCGCCATGCCCTGTCCTTGGCCCAGCAGTTTGGGTGCCAGATACAGCAAAAACTCGTCCACCAGACCTTCACGAATCAACGAACCGTTGAGCTTGTGGCCAGCCTCCACATGCAATTCGTTAATCTCACGCGCGGCAAGATCGCGCAACATGGCCGACAGGTCAACTTTGCCGTGCGCTCCTGGCAAAAAGATTACCGTTGCGCCCTTTGCCTCCAATGCTGACTTTTTTGTATCATTTTGGACTGCGGCATAGATGTACAGGGCGCGAC
>JBBKVN010000382.1:0-13457 GCA_037968455.1 Rhodoferax sp. | reverse complement strand
TTCATTGATTGCGCTGGCCCTGGCCGTTTTGCCCTGGATGGCACTTGCGAGTGGGTCTACTGTGAGCCTCGTGTTTGCAGGGGACGTGGTGCTGGACGATGCCCCCGGCGCCCTGATTGCAGCAGGAGGTGACCCCTTTGCCGGTTTTGCCTCGCTCTTTAAAAGCGCCGACCTGCGTATTGCCAACCTCGAATGCGTGGTAGCCACCACGGGCACGGCGGCAGGCAAAAACTTCACCTTTCGGGCGCATCCGCGCACGTTGCCGGTGTTGAAGCGGCACTTTGACGCCGTCTCGGTGGCCAACAACCACACCGGCGACTTTGGCCGCGAGGCGTTTGCTGAAATGCTGGGCCTGCTCAAACTGCAGAACCTCCCGCAATTTGGCGGTGGCCACAACCTGGCCCAAGCCCACACGCCGCTGATTCTGGAACGCAAAGGCGTGCGCATTGCGCTGCTGGGCTACAACGAATTCATGCCACGCAGCTTTGAGGCGGACGCCAACGCCCCCGGCAGTGCCTGGAGCGAAGACGAGCAAGTGGTGGCCGACATCAAAAAAGCGCGCACGCAGTATGGCGCTGATGTGGTGATTCCCGTGATGCATTGGGGTTGGGAAAACGAGTTGACGGCCAACGACCGCCAACGTCAGTTGGCCCGAACCATGATTGACGCCGGCGCGGACGCGGTGATTGGCGGCCACCCGCACGTCACCCAAGACATTGAGCACTATCTGGGCAAGCCCATCATCTACAGCGTGGGTAACTTCGTCATGAAGGAAACCGACAACGACAACCAACGCATCGGCTGGGTGCTGCGCCTGCAGCTAGACAAGCTCGGCGTGGCCGCTTTTGACACCCATGTGGCACGCATCAACATGGACGGCATCCCCCGGCGCGACCTCAAAACCCCCAGCCCGTGCTGGGCGCGGGGTCAGGATGCTGTGACGCAGTGCAGGGCTGGACTGGCAACGACAGCGTCGGCAAAACCATAGCGTCCACCCACTGCGCAGGAACTGCTCTAACTAAGGGGTGACTCCTTATGTGGTGCCCGTGGTTTGTCGGCAGAAAACCCAAGAGAAGTCAGCAAACGAAGTGCGCCATTGGCAGCGCTGTTGAGCGGCCCCCCGTTGCGGGGGATCGCGGGCCGCATCGATCAGTTTGTGTCACGTATACTCATTTCGCTAGTTGAGACAAAAAAATTCGTTTTGCCAATTATCAACAAAAGACTTTTCCGCTTGTAATTTTTGAAGGAATCCACATGTTTCAACAGGTCGTCCCCGTTAACAAAGAACGTCACGCTAACAAGAAGATCAAAGACATCACTGATTTCGACTTCGCTTCGAAATTTCACATCGCTTACGTCACGATGCATGAATTCGCCCGCGCTGCGTCAATTTTCCCAATTGTCTTTCTTGAAGACAAAGAGAAAGATGAGTTTCGCCCCGTTGCCTTGCTTGGACTCAACGCGGGAGAAAACCTGTTTGTTGATGCTGACGGCAAGTGGCAAGCTTCCTATGTTCCAGCCATTATCCGCCGTTACCCATTTGCACTGACCCCCAGCGGCCAGGACGGCCAGTATGTCGTGTGCATTGATGAAGGCAGCGCTCTGGTCAGCGATACAGAAGGTTCTGCATTGTTTGACGAAAATGGAGAGCCAACTCAGGTCATCGAAAACGTCAAGCGTTACTTGGGTGAGCTCCAGCAAATGGACGCGTTGACGCACGATTTTTGCAAGTTCTTGGCCGCCAACAATATGTTCACTCCATTGAACATGCGCGTGCGCGACAACGACAAGGTGAAAAATGTCTCAGGCTGTTATGTCGTCAATGAAGAGCGCCTGAACAACTTGTCAGACGAGCGTTTCCTGGAAATCAAGAGCAAAAGCTACTTGGCACCCTTGTATGCCCACCTGATTTCACTGGCTCAAACTGAGCGTCTGGTGAAGCTGCAGGATCAAAAGACAGCCGAAGCCAAGTAAGGATGAAGCGCTGGGGACTGCTTTGCTTTGCGCTGGGGCTGTCCACAGCAATCGCTCAAACTACACCAGCAGCGGGGTCGATGCCCCGTCTGGCTGCGTTGGATCAGCAGGGATTTTTGCAACTGTTGGTAATGCGCAGCGTAGAAGTGCAATACAGCAAGCTCAATACCGAGGTCGCCCAACACCTGATGCAGGGCGAAGCCGGTCTGTATGAGACCACTGCTTTCGCAAGCATTCGAGAAGAAGGACGCAGCCGTCAGCGCACCGCTGATGAGCGTCTTCAGAACACCTTCACTGCGGGCACGGCCATCCTCAACGAAACCGGCCACACCGACGAGGTGGGCGTTCGCAATAAGCTACCCTGGGGTACTGAAGTCAGTTTGAGCTACAAAGTGGTTCGAAAAACCAATAACTTGATTCCGCAAACCAGCCGCTTTGACACTGAATACAACACACTGCTGAACCTCACACTTAAGCAGCCGCTGCTTCGCAATGCGGGTCGCAGTGTGACTGAAACTGATCGCCGAGTGGCGGCCCTCGAGCACCAGATCGCACTTCACCAACTCACCCAACAAACCCTTAAAACCAGTGTCGATGGCCTCTCTCTTTACTGGCAGCTGTATCGGGCGGAAGCTACGCTGGTGCTGCGCCAAAGTACTTACACAAGTACAGAAGCGCTGCTAGCCGACACCAAGGCACGGATAGACGCTGGCAAGTTTCCTGCTAGCGCGATGTTAGATGTTCAAGGCATTCTGCTCAATCGCCAGGCAGAGGTAACGCGCAGCATACAAGCCGTGCGCGAGGCGCAGGGCAAAATTGCAACAGCGCTCAATATGGTCATGCAAGATGGCAATGTACCGACCACCCGACCGCGTCTGCAACCGCTTGACGCACCCTTGGTGCCAGCCCCTGCGACACCTGAACTGGCGTTAGATCTGTGGCCACCGTATCAAATTTCAATGCTCAAATTTGACCAGGCTCAAGCCCGCCTGAACTATGCCCAGAACCAGATGCAACCCCTCGCCGATTTCGTGCTGGGCTATAGCGGGACAGGTTATGACAACAAGGTGCAGAACGCTCGGCAGGTCGCCACGCAGGGCAGCTACCCAGATTGGTACTTCGGCATCAATATCGAACTTCCACTGAACGGCAACCAAAAAGCGCAGCAGCAATATTTGGCCCAAAGTGCCCGCCTCACTCAAGCCGAGTTGGAGATAATTGCCATCAAAAACTCATTTTCAAACGACCTCTTGGTCCGCCACAGCGACTTGGCCCAGGCACGTGCCGTACTCATCGCCAGCAATGACGAGGTCGCGCTGCGACAAACCCTTTTTGACAACGAGCGTCAGCGGCACCAACTCGGAGTGGGCTTGCTGGCTAGCCTAATTCAGAAACAAGTCGATCTCACGGAAGCCCGCCAACGCCTGCTGGAAAATCAAATTCGTTTTGAGGTCGCCTTGGACACTTGGCAATACACCCAAGGTAGCCTGCTCAGCGAGCATCAAATTCGCGTAGTTGCCGACGCCGTCTCACTCCAATAGGCCACCATGTTCATGATCTCGTCACCTCAACTAGCGCGAGCACTAAATCGGCGAGCTACATGGCTTCTGTTCGCCTGTATGGCGCAATTACTTGCGGTGAGCGCGCACGCGAAGTCATTCTCAGGACTGATTTACCCGTTGCACGACCTCACACTAAGTGCCAGCGTGTCAGGGTTGGTGATGAAACGCTCAGTTTTGCCAGGTCAGGAAGTCCGGGCAGGCCAACTATTGCTGCAATTGGATGACCGACTGCAAAGTATCGAAAGTAACCGGCGCCGCGTCATTCTTGAAGACCAAAGCGAGGTTCAGGCCACCCGTGAGCGGCTGCAAATTCTTGAGACCTTACTGAATGATTCCCGCGCGGTATACGAGCGAACCAAATCCATCAGCAAAGATGAACTATTGCGTCTAGAAGCGGAGCATTTGGCAAGTCGGGGTCGACTGGATCAATTGGTCGAACAGAAAAAGCGGGAGGCACTTGACTACCAATCCGCTGAGGGTGAGCGGCTTCAACGCCATATTTCATCACCTATCGCGGGTGTAATCACCAAGGTTGTCCCCCAGGTAGGTGAATGGGCCAAGGCGGGCGATCCTATGCTGCATCTGGTGGACACCTCAGTCGCGGTGCTGCGACTGGCAGTGCCTCATCAAGTGGCAAGCTCACTCTCGATCGGCGCGCAGCAACTGATCCGCCTGGAGTCCGGCAGCAGCGTCACAGAAGTGACCGGTCGCATCAAGTTTGTGTCGCCGGTAGCAGATCCTGCCAGCGGACTAGTGCAGGTTGAGGTGAACTTCAATAACCCAGGGAGGCTCATTAAGACCGGCATCAAGGGCACGATCGACATCGCGCCATAACGTCTCAGCCAAATCATGAGCAACTCCCCAGCAGTCAGTCCAACGCAATCTGCGACAGCCCTGGATGCGCGCAGCCTAATTGAGCAGCTGCAACAGGTCCGAAAGGTCAACATCGCGCAACTTGACTGGCAGCGGTACTGCGTATTGATGCGCCAGTTGTGCAAGGCCAGTCATTGCGCGGTTGTGCGTCAACTCATCGAAACAGAGAGCTTGGAACAACTAGGATGGGCCTCTGATCTGACGACATGGTCGCCCCTGCAAACCATGCCGATCGGAGTCGATCTGCTGGCCAAAGCCGCTGCCCAAGGATACGCGAGCGCTCCGGCTCAATCACCGGAGGGGCAGCCTTGGTTGGTGTTGGTTCTGGCGCTGCAGGGGGTGGCCGACTGCTATTTGATTCTTAACATCAAGCCGCAAGAGCGCGCCCTGCTGAACGAACTAACACTTCGCGCTCTCCTGTGTGTTGATTTCAATAGCGTGGCCCCCAACACGCCTGTCGCTGAATCTTCCCCTGCCGATTTGACCGCCATGCTGGGACTGGCGGCGGAAGTCATGCAGCAACCTGGCTTTGCGGCCGCGACGTTGTCTCTGGTCAATGGATTGGCAGCCCAGTGGCAGTTGCTGCACGCCAGCCTCGGCTGGATGAACAATGGAAAGATGGAAGTTGTAGCGATCAGCCATCTTGACCGTTTTGAGGACAACGCCTCGCAAACACAGCAAATTGAATCAGCGCTGCTGCCGGCTGTGATCCACGGCTGTGAAGTGTGGTGGCCCGCGAATGACGACTCCCTGCATGACACCGATGCATTGTCCAGTCTGGCGCAATACCTGAATGCTGAGAAGGTCGCACTGGTACCCATCCCGGATGCACAGGGAATCACTCAGGCCGTATTGCTTCTGGCTTTTGGGCCAGGCAAGACGACGCCTAGCCTGAACACGCTGCAATTGGCACTTGAACTGATTCAGCCGCGATTGAGTGATTTACGCGCTCAATCGCTAGGCCCGCGACGGCGCGTACTCAATTATCTGCAAGCCAGTGCCGAACGATTGTTTGGACCAGAGCACCCGCTCCTCAAACTCGCCGGAGTACTGCTAATGCTTTCGGTGTTGTACCTGGCATTTGGCAGTTGGCACTACCGAGTTGATGCCAGCGCTCAGCTCAATACCGACGCCACTCGTCTCATCAGCGCCCAACTTGATGGCCGAATCGATGAGGTCTATGCGACTGCAGGTGACTTTGTCAAGGAGGGAGCCTTGCTTGTTGCACTTGATACGCGAGATTTGACACAGCAGCGCAATGAGATCTATGCGGAGATCAGCAAAACTGAAACGGAAATCAATAAGCTTCGTGCTGAGGGGCTACTCGCCGAGACCATGATTGCCCAAGCGCGCCTTGAGCAAGCACTGGCCAGGGCCGAGCGGATCGACAGCAGCCTGTTACAGGCCAGCAGCAGCGCCCCTTTCGAAGGGGTCATTGTTGAGGGTGAAAGAAAGGATCTGATTGGTGCACCGGTCAAAAAGGGGGACCGGATTTTCCGCATCGCCAAGGTTGAGGGCCTGTACATTACCTTGATGGTATCCGAGCGAGAAATGCGTCATATCCAGCCAAAAGCTTATGGGGAAGTGGCACTACTCAGCAACCCATCGCACAACATCCCAATCAGGGTCACCTCGGTCATACCTGTGGCGCAAGTCAAGGGCCAGGAGGGCAATCAGTTCATGATCAAGGCCGATCTACTTGAAGCTCCAAAGGTTTGGTGGCGCCCAGGAATGACCGGCCTTGCGCGTATTGACGTGGGCGATAAAAACGTGGCCTGGGTCTTGAGTCACCGTGTGGTCGACAAGCTCCGTTTGTTGCTATGGTGGTAGCACGTAGGCTAAAACGCAAGTGGGGCACCCGACATGGCTAGCACCATCTTCAGTGACTCCTGGTTCCGCGTGTCGGGCCTGCGAGTTGCGCTACTACCCAGCGTAGAGGTTAGTCCCCAGCAATTTCGCGGACGCACATGGTATGTGCTCCAAGATCCCTACACTCAGCGCTATTTTCGAGCATCTGTTCAGGCTTGCCGTTTCATCCAGCGACTGCAACCGGACAAAACAGTCGAAGAAGTTTGGGAAGACTTTGTCAACAACCATCCCCATGACGCCCCGAGCCGCGAAGAAGTAATCCAGCTGCTTTCACAGCTACACATGTCCAACCTGTTGTATTCACTGCAACAGTCTGACAATGAAGCCATTGTGAAACGCTACAAGGCGCAAAAGAATAAGGAATTGATGGGCAAAGTGGCCTCTTTCCTGTTTCTGCGCGTTCCATTATTTAACCCGAATCCACTGTTGGACCGTATCCGACCGCTGATCATGGCAGTCACGGGTTGGAGTGCTTTTTGGCTTTGGCTCGGGGTCTTGCTATGGGGTGGCTGGACCGCATTTGAAAACCGCTCGGCATTGCTGGACCAAACCGAGGGGGTGTTGTCGGTCGACAACTTGCCTTGGCTGTATATCTGTCTTGCGGGGCTCAAAATATTTCACGAAGCTGGCCATGCCTTTGTCTGCAAACGCTTTGGTGGAGAGGTTCGCACCGTTGGGGTCATGTTTTTACTGTTTACACCGTTGCCCTACGTTGATGCATCCAGCAGTTGGGGCTTTGCCAACCGCTGGCACCGCATTTACGCTACTTTTGCCGGCATGGCTGTTGAGTTCTTTTTTGCCGCCGCCGGTGCGCTGGTATGGGCCAATACCGGTCCAGGCCTGATCCATAGCCTGGCCTTCAACGTGATGCTTATCGGTTCGATCTCCAGCATTCTTTTCAATGGCAATCCGCTGCTGCGATTTGACGCCTATTAC
The DNA here is from genome assembly GCA_037968455.1 of Rhodoferax sp. Lineage (GTDB taxonomy): Bacteria > Pseudomonadota > Gammaproteobacteria > Burkholderiales > Burkholderiaceae_C > Rhodoferax. The sequence continues at coordinate 6,243 of JBBKVN010000382.1, read as the reverse complement.
ATGCTCAGCGACTACGCAGAAATCCCAAACCTTTACCAAAAGGCCCAACAGCAATGGAAGTATTTTGGCGACCGTTATTTGCTGGGTACTGTTGCCGCGCAAAGCAAGGCCACTGACCGCAAAGAATGGATTTGGCTCACGTCGTACGGGCTACTCAGTTTTCTCTACTTGATGGCCATAACCATGGGCATTGCCCTGTTTCTGATGGACCAATGGCTACCTTTGGGCTTGCTGGTAGTCGCCATGACGGTATACAGCCGTTTACTGGCTCCACTTAACCAGCTGTTCAAACACCTTCGAGGCGCAGCCACGCAAGGCAACCGACGCAGAGCGGTCGCTGTGGTGGGCGCTATTGGGTTGACGCTGTTTGTTATGTTGGCAATAGTCCCCTTCCCTGACTCCACTCGGGCCCAAGGAATCGTCAAAGCCAACCATGCCAGTAACGTCTATGTGCAAACCACCGGCCAGCTCGATGAACTTCTGGTGCATCACGGTGAACGGGTGCGCGCCGGTCAATTGTTGGCCAGCTTCTCTAACCTTGATTTATCGACCGAGATCCGCCTGACCGAAGCTGCTCAACTTGAGACCCAGTCCCAAATCAGGCAAGCGCTACACCAAGGCGGCGAGAATCTTTTTGCCCAAGAGCAGAAAGCCATTGCCCTCGAATTGCGCCACGTCAACTTGCTAGAACAACGCCAACAATTGCAGTTGCGTGCCGCCCAAGACGGTGAATGGGTGGCGCCAGATCTGCATGAACACCTTGGCACTTGGATGCAACGTGGCCAAGCCATGGGTGAAGTCGTCGATGCGAGCAACTTCCGCTTTGTTGCAGTGATGCGCCAAGAGCAAGCCGACATTTTGTTTCAGAAAAACTTCCACGGCGCCGAGTTGCGGCTGAGCGGGCAGGCAGAAACACCGCTATCACTGCCACTGGTGACCATCATTCCATTTCAAAGCAATAACCTGCCGTCAAACTCACTAGGCTGGCTTGGCGGAGGTGACATTGCGGTCAATACCCAGGATCCTAGCGGCACCAAAACCACAGAAAGTTTTTTCCTGCTGCAAAGCGAAATCCCTGGCAATCAACTACTTAATTCGACCGTGTTGCACGGCTTGTCGGGTACGTTGCGACTGCAAATGCCAGCACAACCACTGGCGACCCAAGCCTACAGGGCAATCAAACAACTGATTCAAAAACGGTACGCGCTTTAACGCATGAGCGCAACACCTATGACAGCAGCCCCCAGCCATTGGCACGCGCCGCGCGATGCTGCCCTCACTCCCTGGTTTAGCCCGCAGGGTTGGCTGAGCCTTGTCACCCACCATACCGGGCATGGCTACCGGAACCTATGGCAAGCCGTCATGGCCTTGCATCAAACGTTTCCGACAAATCCAACCGACGTTCTGATGCCAACGGCTGATGACATCAAGCACGCACGCCAGGCAATCGTTCAGTCGCAATACGGCAAACAGAATAGTCAGCAAAGACTAGCGGTGAGACTGAAGGGTCTTGGACTGATAGCTCAGTTGGCCAGTCAATTACTCGGTCAGCGGCCATCGTTTCCGCAGTTTCTGTCCGCCATCATGATGACGGAGGGCTACCTGATCCAGTTGGCACCGGGAGAGGGAAAGACGCTGGCTGTAGCCATGGCGGCGGTGCTTCAGGCATGGACTGGCAAGCCACTTCACATCGTTACGGCCAACGACTACCTTGCCGCCCGTGATGCTGAACTGATGAATCCACTGTTCACGGCAAGTGGCGTGACGGTGGCATCCATCACAAGTGAGACCCCTCCTCACGAACTTTCGAATTGCTACCGCCAGGGTATTGTTTACGCCACCGCCAAGCAATTTTTGGCTGACTTTTTGCGCGATGATCTGCTGCTTGTTGGTGCCCGCAACCCAGTACACCGACGTTTGTGGCATTTGCACAACCAGCAAGCCGAGCGCCAACCGGTGATGCGCGGCTTGTATGCCGTCATCATCGACGAGGCTGATGGAATTTTGATTGACGAGGCAACCACGCCCCTTATCATCGCCAGCCCAGAAAAGGACAAGGCCAACATGCTCGGCGCCATCCGCCTTGCACGAGACTTGGTGGATGCTCTTGAGCTCAACAAGGACTACACCTTATACACAAAGGGAGGCGGGGCGGTTCACTTCACCGACTCAGGAAAACACAAGGTTGAGGACCTGGCACGTACCTTTAGCACTTACTGGCAGGTACCAACCCGCCGCGAAGAGATATTTACGCTGGCAATCATGGCACGCGAGGTATTCCAACTTGACCGCCATTACATCCTCCTTGAAGGCGCGGTGGTTATTGTTGATGAAAGCACTGGACGGAGCATGCCCGGGCGCTCCTGGAGCCACGGCATTCACCAGTCAATCGAAGCACGGGTGGGCGTAGAACTCACCCCCATGACCAAAATTTCAGCACGCATGACTTTTCAGGAGTTTTTTCGTCACTATCATCGGCTCAGTGGAGCCAGTGGAACTCTGCATGGGCTCGATCTCGAACTCTGGAAAACTTTTGGGTTACACATATTGCGGGTCCCTCCGCGCGCGCCCAGCCAACTAAAGATCTTGCCCAAACGCTGTTTCGTAACCCGCGCGGACAAACTCAAGGGATTTATCGAGCGAATTGTCGTGCTGCATGCGATGGGGTTGCCGGTGCTCGTGGGTACCCGGCGTATTCTTGACAGCGAGGAAATCGCTGGCTTGCTGCGAAACCGGGGTCTGGATTGCACCGTGCTCAACGCCAAAGAACATGAATACGAGGCGCAGGTCGTTGCGCTCGCTGGTGGAGCCGGGCGTATCACCGTCGCAACCAACATGGCAGGGCGAGGCACCGACATCAAGATTACAAATGAGGTTGAGGCTGCGGGTGGACTGCAAGTGCTTATGTTTGAAGCGCACGAATCACCGCGCATCGACTGGCAACTGTTTGGACGTTCTGGGCGACAAGGCGCGAAGGGCAGCGCACAGCCCTTTGTATCACTCGAGGAGGAGCTCATCACCAAGTACACGCCGGACTGGATCAAGCCCATGGCCGGAATGGTGCCAGACCAGCGCAGTAGCCTCAAGATCGGACTGATGCAATGGCTGGCTCAAAAGGCGGCCAGCGATCTAACCCGCCGCCAGCGCAGCCACCTTGCGTTTGTGCAACGACAACTTAGAGAGCAGTTGGGGTTCTCAAAGGGGTAACTCCGGGGCGTGATCACCCGCAGGCCAGTGAATGGACCAACATGAGCTAAATCATCCAGGTCACTACGGCGTAACGCGTGCCGCTGGTGACTTCTAAAATTTCATGCGGAAACATAAAATTGGACGGAAACAACACCGCTGACCCCTTGGGCGGCTGCAGCGTGTAATCACCACAGAAGAACGACCAGTCGCCTCCGCCAAAATTGTCATTCAGGGCGAACGAGCACGACAAAGAACGTGGCACCCGTTTGAAGGAATCGGTGTGCGTGCGGTAAAACCCGCCGGTGTGGTAGCGCAGCAATTCAAACCCCCGCCCCTCCACAATCCGACAAAACGGGAACAAACCCTGGTAGTGGCGCACTGCCTTGAGCCCGGCGCCATACAAGGTTTGCTCAAATCCCTCCCGCACCGTGGCATTCTTTTGGAGAATGCCACGGTGCGAGAGCTCGATCACATCCACATTGCGGGTGTCGCGATCTACCTCGGCCTGACCACCTATACGGGCAAACTTCCACTCATCTGACGTGGCAAACTCAGCCATCAACTGGTCGCAAAAATCGGCACTGAGCACGTTTTCCAGAACGACCACATACTGCCGCAGGTGGTGGCTGTCCAGTGCCAATGGACCTGCGGGTTGAACGGCAGCGGCAGCGGGGGTCGTGCCGGATGCGGGTTTCGGCGCTAGGCTAGCGGACACGTTTTTTGTCAAAGTAGGCATAAGTGCGGGATCCAAAAGCAAACACATAGTGCATAAATACTTGGGTGCAAAACTGCCCCTCAAAGGGATCGCGCCAGTGCGGCGTCTGGCATCCCAGGTACATCACCGCGTCACCCGGTTGCTGGCGCACCGACACGGCGTCGCCCGCGGGTGTTTTGAGCCACATGGGCCACGACTCGTCGGCATCCAGGTTCAGCGTCAAACTCAGTTCGCAGGCATCGCGATCTTCGTGCAACGGCAATGCTTCGCCATGGCTGTACAACCGAGCATAGGTGTAGGTGGGCAATACCTTTTCTTCCGACAGGGCCTCGACTTGCGGTATTTTTTCAACCAGCAAACGCACAAAAGGCAAAAAGTCGTACAAGGCCGGCGCCCCAGGCACCAAGGTGTCAGGCGCCATAGGCATTGCCGCATGCTGCTCCGCCAGACTTTTGGCCAGCGCCTGTGCCCGCTGACGCGAAATAAACTGGGGCAGCAGCAAAAAATTGCGCGCCTGCAAACCGTCGTTCATGCCAAGCCCAACGTCGCCTCTGGCCCCATGCTGTCAATGAACTGTATTTTTTCCAGCTTCTTGCCCAAACGTAGCCCCCTGTCGCGGAGCACATGGCGCTTGGCAAACCAGCGCAGAAGGTCTGGGTTAACAGCCTCACGCTGCGCATAATGGGCAAAAAACAGCGCGCGTTGGGCGTCGCTCAAGCCCAACTCCAACAAAAAAGCCAATTCGCGCTCAACCGGATACGCGCCAATATGGTCCCAGTCCAGAATTTTGAAATCTGTGCTGGTCACCAAAATATTGTTGCGCCACAAATCACCATGTCCAAGCTGCACCGGCGCACCGAGCAGGGTTAGCGGCACCGTATTGGCTTCCAGAATGGCTGCATTGATCTCGGTGAACTGCTCCTCACCCAAATCCATTTCGGTCCAGTCTACATCTACCGCTGGTTGCGCCTGGTAGTAAGCACTGGCATCGGCAAAGCTCCCCTGGCTGTCAAAGTCCAGCGGACCAAAGCCCTGCGCGGGCATGGCATGGAGCTGCGCCAGTTGGGTGGCCAGTTGCTGTAACACCAAATCGCTCACTTGTGCACTCAAGGGCACGCCGTCGACATGAATCTCCAGCAGGCTGACGCCGTCGTGGTACACCTTTTCAGGGATGATGCCCAACGGCCCCACATGCCGGTACGCCAGCATGGTGCGCTTGTGCTGCTGCAAGCCATGCTTGGCCACCCGAAACACATAGCGCTGGCCGCCACGCTCAAACCGAATCACCACATGCCCACCACCCACGGCCATTTCGGGGTCGGTGGCGTCCATCCAATCCAGCTTTTCTTTCAAGACATAGACCAGATGGTCGTGGATCTCATCGAGCATCGCCTTGGACGGCTCGCCCGAGGTGGACTCAGTGGCGTCTTGAATCGCAGGTGTCGCGGAGTCGTAGTTGTACATCGGCAGTCGGATTATTGTCCGGCGCGCACTAGACGCAGGTTGTAGGTTCTGGGCGCCATCAATGGGCTAGGGCTAACATCTCCTTCTGTGAAATCCACGCTCCAAACGTTCAAGGTGGGGGCATTCGCATCCAGACTGGAGGTGATGTAAGCCAAGGCTCCATTCTTGGGGAAAAAACCACTGTTGATGGCTGGGCTTGAGCAAGCTCGATTCACGAGGGTAGCGAGTTCGTTGCGGGTAGGCACCCGCCAGTCCGCATACCCCTTATCAGCAGCACCGTTGGCAGCCCCCAGTTGTGCTACGACGCTCGCGGCAGATCCGAAAGTTTTCACGGTGCCCTGGGTGCAAGCAGTGGCGGAAGTGGGATCTGAATAGCCTTCAGGACATTGTTTCCACATCAGACCAGTGCGTGCATCACTGACCGTACCCTCTGCAAGCTTGGTAAATAGGCTATCGGTCCCATCGCAGGCGGCGCTGGCTGAACTCCCACCACGAACCAAGCGGACATTTTTCAGTTTAGTTTGTTTGTCGAATGAAACAACCCCGTTGCTGTCCGCATCGACTTGCCAGGCATCCACGGTCGGACTGGCCTTCGTCACATTCGAAGACCAAAACATGCCAGCCATGGCATTGGCAGCATCCAATGGGAAATCAGCGTTGGCAGTGCTGCCTGTGGTTTTACTAATATCCATCAAGTTAGACAACTCATTGGCGGCAGGCACCCTCCAATCGTTGAAGCCACACAATCCATTCACACTAGCGACATAGGTTGCCAAATCTGAATAGGCTTTGGTGACGCCGGGCAAGGGTTGCCAAGTCAATCCCGTGACCTTGTCTTTGACGCACGCGGCAGTTTTTACAAACGCAAATCCCAG
>JBBKVN010000381.1:0-2617 GCA_037968455.1 Rhodoferax sp. | reverse complement strand
GTCACCAGCACGCCGGACTCGGCCACCAAGTAGCGGCCAGGCTCTAACTCCAGCGTGACGGGGTGGCCCAACAAGGTGGCGACTTCTTGGCGCGCGGTGTCCCACAGCGCAAAGTAGTGCGCGGTGTCGATGTTGGGCTCATCGGCCTGATAAGGAATCGACAAACCGCCGCCTGCCGAGATGGCTTGCATGTCCATGCCCAGCGCAGCCACGGTTTTGACCAGCGCCACCATGGCACCGCACACCACTTGCAAGTGCGAGTAGTCCACGCCCGAGCCAATGTGCATGTGCAGGCCCAGCAGCGTCAGGCCGTTGGCCTTGACTTTGGCGCAGGCGGTGGGCAGGTCGGTGTGCCAGATGCCGTGTTTGCTGTGCTCGCCGCCGGTGTTGGTTTTGTTGCTGTGGCCGTGGCCAAAGCCGGGGTTGATGCGCAGCCACACGGGGTGGCCGGGCTGGGCCTGGCCAATCTGGTCCAGCATGTCCATGGAGCCGCAGTTCACGGGAATGCCCAGCTCGGTGACGCGGGCCAGGGTGGCGCGGTCCATCACGTCAGCGGTGAACACTATCTCGTAGTGGCCGTTGTGCAGGCCCGGCAGATAGCCGGCGGCCAGTGCGCGCTCGACCTCCCCCAGGGACACAGCGTCCACCTTCACGCCTTGGGCGCGCATGAGCCGCAGGATGTGGGTGTTGGAGTTGGCTTTTTGGGCAAACCGCACCACATCAAACTGGCGCAGGGCGTTGATCTGGCGCTCGATGACGGCGGCGTCGTAAACCCAGAGCGGCGTGCCGTGTTGTTGGGCGAGTTGGGACAGGGTGGTGGGACTGAAAGGGTTCATGGGGTGATCATGCCCACACGCTTCAATTCAATCAATGCCATTTTTGTGCCTCATGTATTCAGGTTGGATATAGTTTGCGCATGACCAGCCCCCCATTGCTCACCCACCGCCAGCTCAGCATGTTTCGCGCGATCATGGTGCAGGGCAACCTCAGCCGCGCCGCCGAGGTGTGCCACAGCTCGCAACCCACACTCAGCCGCGAGTTGGCGCGGCTGGAACAACTGCTGGGTTTTGACTTGTTTGACCGCCTGCGCGGGCGTCTGCGCCCCACCGTGCGGGCGCTGGCATTGATGCAGGAGGTGGAGCGCTCGTTTATTGGGCTAGAGCAGATTGCCACCCGGGCCCAGGAGTTGCGCACCTTGACCACGGGTCGCTTGCAACTGGCCTGCCTGCCCGCGCTCGCCCACGCGCTGGTGCCCGGCGCGTTGGTGCACTTTGCCCAGGCCTTGCCCGACGCGGCGGTGAGCGTGTGCCCGCTGGAGTCGCCTTGGCTGGAGCAGGCGCTGAGTGAGCAGAGGTTCGATGTGGGTTTGAGCGAAACCACGCAGGCGCCCACGGGGGTGGAACTGCTGCCGCTGCTGCAAGTGAACGAAGTCGCCGTGCTACCCGTCGGCCACCCGCTATGCCAGAAAACCGTGTTGCAGCCCGCCGACTTTTCCCATGAACGTTTTGTCAGCCTGGCCGAGGGCGACCCCTACCGCGCCGCCATTGACGCCATGTTTTCCAGTGCCGGCGTGCAGCGCACCGGTTGGCTGGAAACCACCAGCGCCGTGGCAGTCTGTGCCATGGTGCAACAAGGCTTGGGCGTGGCCATCGTCAACCCGCTCACGGCAGCGGCCATGGCCGGGCCCAATCTGGTGGTTCGGCCTTTGAGTGTGGCCATCCCTTTCAAGGTGAGCCTGCTACTACCGAGCGTGGCCGCGCCTCACCCCCTGCGCGCCCATTTGGTGACGGCCCTGGAGCAAGGGTGCCGCCAGATGCTACTCAATCCATAGCGCTTCGCGCTCAATGGATGAGCGCTGGACGGGTATTTGTTGAGTTAATCATTGCGTTATTGCAAATGAGAGTCATTCTCATTAGAATGACTTCATCGATTGTTGAATCGTACCCCCGCAGCCAGCTTATGCCAGCCAATTCCGCGTCAAGCGGCCGGTGCTTTTCCCCGCCCGGTGCCGCTCCTTCCTGGAGGTCTGCATGTGTGACCACACCACACGCCTTGAGTTCGCCGCCGAATCCGGTTCTGGCGACCCCGTCATCACCCCAGTCGTCCCAGCGGCGCCCCATGCGCGGGGTTCGCGCCGCCGGCGCCTGTGGGAGTTTGAGAACCATGCCTTTTGTCCCGTGATTGGCGTCTGCCTGCCCATGGGCGTGTTACGCCGCTTGGTGAACAAGGTGCTGGGTGGGCAAACGCTGGCGCAAGACTATGACTTGCATTGCGGCGTGATCACCGAGTGCAAGCAGCGCTCCCCCTTGTCAAACGCGGTGCAGCGTGAACTGGACCAACGTTATGTGTTGCCGCTGCGCCAGGCCGCTTTGTGCAAATCCACCGAGTCGCTGTCCGCCTGGTGGAAAGAGCACAGTGACCTCGAATTGGGCGGCGCCCTGTGGGCCACGTTGACCCATGCGCGTTGCACGCTGGAGTTGGAAAACCAGGTGCTGGCAGAGGTGCACATGATGCAGCACCAGGTGGGCGTCGCCCGGCGGGTAGATGTGCAGCGTTTTGAAGCCCTGCTGGACGAAAACACCACGCTGGCCCGCGAACTAGCCCAGGCCCAACAGCG
>JBBKVN010000380.1:0-4518 GCA_037968455.1 Rhodoferax sp. | reverse complement strand
GTGGTATATTGAATTTGACGCTTGACAGGGTGAGAGGCTGCGCTTTGCGTCAGGAAACCATTCACCGACTTGTCGGACTAAAAAAGCACAAAAGGGTGGTCGGGAATTCTTCCTTGAGGAGATTTGCGATCCATGGAATTGACAATTCAATGGCAACAAAACCTCAATCAACATGAGCCCACCAGAACAAGATATTCGAAACCGGCTGCTGGTTGCACGACTGCCGGCCATGCCGCAAACACTGCTCAAATTGCTCAATTTGTGCCAGACCGACGACGCCGGCATGGCGGAGTTGTCTGACTTGATCGCCAGCGATGTCGGCCTGATGGCCAAAGTGCTGAGCATCGCCAACAGTGCGGCCTACCATCGCGGGGGGCCCAAAGTCGGGTTGATGCAGGCGCTGAGCACGATGGGCGCTGACATGATCAAAACCCTGGTCATCAGTGAGTCGGTGTTTCAAACTTTCAGCGCGTTTCCACATTCAAGTGGCACAGACCTTCGCGGCTTTTGGCAGCATGCTCTGACCACCGCCGTGATGACCCGCGCACTGGCCAAGAAAATGGCCTACCCGTTTGTGGAGGAGGCCTATCTTGCAGGCCTGCTGCATGACGTAGGTCGCCTGGCCCTGTTGGCAGCAGCGCCCAATGAATACAGCCTTAACTTTCGGGCCAAAGATGACCTCGTCCTTTGCGAGGTCGAGCAGGACACGCTGCAAATTTCCCACGCGGAGGCCGGTGCCTGGTTGATTGAGCGCTGGAACCTGGGCCCCATCATTGCCGACAGTGTTTTGTACCACCATGAAAACCCAAGCCGGCTAGAGTCTGCGCATCCGCTGGTTCGCATGGTTCACCTCGCAGATTGGCTCGCCAATCATGAACCCACAGAGGCGCTGGAAGCGGACGCGGGAGCGCTTTGCGGCGTCGACATGCCCTTTTTGGCCACGTTGGTGGCAGAGGCATCCGGGCAAGTTAAAAAAACGGCCGCGGATCTAGGACTCGAACTGCCGGAGAAAACCTCGTACGACGCGCCCCAGGCGCAACACCGGGTCGTCGCAGAGGTTGATCCTGCAACCCAGCAACTTGCCGACCAGGTTCGGGACATGGCGATCACCACGGCCGTCGGTCAGTCGCTGGCCAACGCGCAGAGCGATCGCCAATTGATGGAGATGATTCGCAACAACGCGCACATTTTGCTCAACTTGAATGACAGCTTGCTGTTTCTCACCACCGAATCGGGCCAGGAGTTGCTCCAAATCTCGCCCCAACAAGTCACGGGGTCAGCCCACGAGTTGGTCATCGGCTTGTCGAGTCAAACGCGGTTCGCACAGGCCATTCAATCCAAAACCCTGCTGTTTTTGGGCCCTGAACGCCGGCACCTCAACCCTGTCGAGGAACGGTTGATGCATGCCTTGAATGCGGAATGTTTGGTCTGCGTCCCCATTTCGACCACCACGCAATCCGTGGGCATGATTGTCGGCAGCATTCCGCCCTGGCGGTTGTCTGATCTGAAGAAGCGCGAACGCTTCCTGCTGTCATTCGGACTGCAGGCGGCGCTGTCTATTCAAAGCGCCACCAAAGTTCGCGTCGAAATGGATCGCCGCATTGCGACTGTGCGCCAGGAGCATCTTGAGGACAGCCGTCGCGTCGCGCATGAGGTCAACAATCCGCTGACCATCATCAAAAACTACCTCAGCGTCCTGGATGGAAAGCTGACCCGCAAAGAAGCGGTCTCGGAAGAACTGTCAATTCTCAAAGAGGAAATTGACCGGGTCAGCAACCTTGTCACTGAATTCGCCGGCGGAACGCCAAAGACCCAAGGGGCTGTGACTGAGGTCACCACCGTTATCAAAGACCTGGTTCGACTGTTCACGGAAAGCAAATTTTTGCCCGCTTCGGTCAATATCGTCGCCGTCTTGCCTACAGGGAACACAAAGGTTCTGGGGTCTTCAGACATTTTGAAGCAGATCCTGATCAACCTGCTGAAGAACGCCATTGAGGCCGTTCCGGGTGGGGGTCATATCGAAATGATCAACAAGGGCGAAGTGATCCGGAACGACCGCAGGTACGCCGAAATTTCAGTGAAGGACAGTGGGCCCGGCATTCCGCCAGAGGTCCAAACCCGCTTGTTTTCCCCGGTTGACAGTCACAAGCCCGGGCAGCACCGCGGAATCGGCCTGAGCATCGTGCACAGATTGGTTGAAAAACTGGGTGGGGAAATTAGCTGCCAAAGCTCATCAGCGGGCACCGTGTTCACCATCCATCTCCCCACCCCAAAAGCGGACAGTTAATGCAGCAGTCATCCACAATGCGGCGGGATCTCAAGGCGCGACCATGACACACAGAAGTCTGACCTTGTCCTCGCTTGACCAGTCAGTCTTGGTTACGCCTGAAGATTGTGAGCGCCCGTCCACTGAACGCGTGCTACTGGTTGAAGACGAGCCCCGCCTGCTGCGCAGCCTTCAAGCCCTGCTACAGCACCAAGGCTTGGCGCTAACATCAGCGGCAAGTGGCCTGGAGGCCATCGACTACCTGCGACAGTCGCGCTTTGATTTGGTGATTCTCGACCTGGGCCTTCCCGACATTGGGGGGCAGGAGATCATGGAGTTCATGAATCTTCACCACATGGGTGCCCACGTCATTGTGACCAGTGGCGCACCTGAGGTCGAGTCGGTCATTGGCGCCTTGAAGCGGGGTGCCTACGACTACTTGAGAAAACCATACGCCAGCGAAGAACTGCTAAAAACCATTGACAAAGCGCTGCAGCATCGTCGCTTGCAAGCCGAAAATCGCCAAATCGCCTCCCAACTTGAGAGTTCTGAGCGGGTGTACCGGAACCTGGTGGACTGCTCGCCTGACATCATCTACACACTGGACGAGGCAGGCTGCTTCACCTTTGTCAATAACCGGGCACGGGATCTGCTGGGATTCAACCGCGAGGACCTGCTGGGCAAACACTATTCCGAGTTGGTTCACGACGAGGACATGGAGCGCGCCAACTACGTGTTTGCTGAAGCCAAGCACGACCGACGGTTGACACGAAGTGTCGAGTTGCGCTTCAAATCTTTGAACCCGGACAACGCTCCCCGCACCTTCAGCAACGAGCTGATGAAAACACCCTTGTCGTCGGCGGACAGTTTGGCGTCTAACCCGGAGGCGGGGGCTCGCGTGTTTGGCATTTATGGCGTCGCCCGTGACATCACCGACAACCGGCAAGCCGATGAACTGATTTCGCACCAGACTTACCATGACATCCTCACCGATTTGCCAAATCGCGTTCTATTCAAAGACCGATTGAGCTTGGCCATGCTGCAGGCACGGAGAAACGAATCCAAGCTGGCAGTCATGTTCATTGACCTGGATCGCTTCAAGCTGGTCAACGAATCACTGGGCCATCGCATGGGGGACGAGCTCCTTCAGCAAACCGCCCTTCGCCTGAAAACCTGCCTGCGCCGGTGTGACACCTTGGCACGCTTTGGTGACGACGAGTTCACGGCGATCCTGCCGGAGCTGGCGAACCGGCAGGATGCCATCCTCATTGCCGACAAATTTCTGGAGTGCATGAAGCCGGCGTTTGAACTGGCAGGCCACGCCATTCACATGACTGCCAGTATAGGCATCGCTTTTTACCCCGAAAACGGCACTGAAATCGACGCCTTGATCCGGAGTTCCGGTATTGCCATGTACCAAATCAAGGCGGCAGGCAAGAATGGCCACGCCTTTTTTGACGACAGCATGCTGGAGGCGTCCCGAAAAAACATTGAGTTGGAGCATCGCTTGCATATGGCGCAGGCGCACGGCGAGCTGGAAATGCACTACCAGCCTCAACTGGATGTCACCACCGGAAAAATCATCGGAGCGGAAGCTTTGATGCGATGGAACCACCCAGAACGCGGACTGTTGAGCGCGGGTGAGTTTTTACCAATGGCCGAAGACAACGGGCTGATTATTCCCATCAGTGACTGGATGCTGGAAGCCATTTGCCGCGACCTGCTGGCCTGGAATGCCACCGGGTGCGAGGGCATTCGCCTCTCCCTGAACCTGTCTCCCCAGTACCTAGACCGGGGGGATTTTTACGACAAACTGCAAAGTGCGCTGTTGCGTCACAACATCTCGCCAACTCAAATCGAGGTGGAGGTGACAGAAAACATCTGCATTCGCAATCCCCAGGCCGCCATCAAACAGCTCGACAAGCTGTGCCAATTGGGCGTAAGCGTGGCGATTGATGACTTTGGAACGGGCTACTCGTCGCTGTCCTATTTGCATCGTTTCCCAATTCACACCCTCAAAATTGACCGCTCTTTTGTGATGGAAATTCACGACGAGAACGCCTTGTTTCCGGTGGTGCTGGCCATTATTTCAATTGCCAAAGGGCTGGGCCTCAACTTGGTCGCCGAGGGGGTCGAAACCCCGACGCAAGCAGCCTATCTGCAAAAGTCAGGCTGCCGCATCATGCAAGGCTATCTGTACTACAAACCCATTCCGCAAAGCCGCATGCTGGCGCTTCTGACGGAGCAAGCTG
>JBBKVN010000379.1:0-3575 GCA_037968455.1 Rhodoferax sp. | reverse complement strand
TGGACCAGCTACACCGACCGGCGCCAGCAGATTGCCTGGCAACGCTTTGCCACGCCATAGACTTCACCTTAAGCGGTTTTGTGCATGAATTTTGATTCGTTTGTTGCCTCCTATTCCTCAACTCAGCAAGCGGTTCTGCCCACCGCATTTGCGCAGTACCTAGGCCTTTACATCGCTTGGGCGCTGGTGCTGGCGTGGGGTGCTTCAGCGCTGACTGGGCGCTTGCCGTCGCCCATCCGCTGGGGTGTTGTGGGGGTGGTTGGTCTGCTGGCCTTGATTCCGGGCCCTTCTTCGCCCGCTTACTGGCTGGGCCTGGCGTTTCAGTCGCCCAGTGTGACGTCGGTGTTGTTAGCATTTTGGGGTTTGTCGCTTGTCGAGCGGGCTCGTTCGTCGAATGGGTCGCACGGGTGGGGTGCACCCGGGCCGGTCGCTTGTGCGGTGGGGGCCGGTTTGGGTTGGCTGCTGCTGCTGGATACGCTTGCTTGGTGGCCGGTCTCAGTCTATGCCTGGGGCTTTAGTTCAGCCGCCGTTGGCGCTCTGGTTTTGACGTTGGCGATTTGCTGGGGTCTGTGGGGAGGGTCACACAAAGGTCGCACCAGCCACCTTGTGTTTGGCGTGCCAGCCATGGCTTTGATCTTCTTCGTAGCCACCCGTTGGCCAACCGGTAACGTGTGGGACGCGTTACTGGACCCGTGGCTTTGGGTGGGGCTTCAAATCGTGTTGTTGGTCAACGGGCTGCGGGCGTGGCGCCGGCGCGGCTCACCAGCCATTCGGGTCTAAATAGCCATTGTTGTGGGTACCAAACATTGGCGAGGGTGATCTCGCCGCTTTGATGGCGACCTTTGACCTCCCAGCGGCTGCCGAGGACGGTGCAGCCAGGCAGGCAAGGCGGCTGGAGTTCGGTGGGTTTCGATTGCAACCAGACCACCGCATCGTGAGTGTCCAGCAAGCGGGCCAACTCCTGCGTATTGGCCACATCGTCGAAGCCGCCCCGGTTTTCGCCGTCGTAAGCGGCAAATTGGTTGCCAGGCAGCTGAAACTGGAATCGTTCAAACTGGCCATTGAAACTGCTGGGCACGGCAATGCTTAAACCTTGGGTTTGGCTGATTGTTTGGGCGCTGTAATGCCCGGCCGCACCATTCAAGGGTGCTGTGCTCAGGCCGAAGCTGGCGTAAAACAGCAGGCAAGACGCGAGCGTGCAGGCTCGTGTCCAAGTAGGCCGAGCGATGCCGGCAATCAACAGAAGTCCACCGATCGCCGTTGCGACCATGCTGGCGTTGAGTTCCCAGGCGCTGCTCATGCCCATGTCATGAGCGGCCCAGGCGATGCGGCCCATGACGCCAACAAACACGCCGCAAAGCAACAATGACGCCAGAAACCAGCCGCGCGCAATGCGGTCCCAGTAGAGTGCAATCAGCATGGCCAGCGCCGGCATGGCCGGAATGACATAACGCGCCGAGCGCTGGCTGGGCAGGGTAAAGACCAGCAGCCACACGCCCAGCCACACCAGCAAAATAATCAGGTAAGTCGGTCGCTGCCCTTTTTCTGAGGGGCGCCACAAAGCACGCAATCCCACCCAACCCAAGCCCAGTACCACCAGTGCCAGCAAGCCGGCGTTTTGAACATAGGCCAACAGCTGGGCCCAAATGCTGAAACTGCCCCCGCGCAGGGCGGTGTGCCAGTAGCCTTGCGAGTTGTTCATCTTGCCCGCGTTCTCACCCAGCACGAACTCCTGCCAAACGGCGGCAGGATCGGGGTCGAGGGCAAACCAAAGCCCAAACAAACCCAAGGCAATCAAGGCACTCAGGCTGACTTGGAAAGTGGTTTGAAACGTGGCGCGCCAACTGAACTGTGGCGCACTCAATAGCTGGGCCGCCCACAACGTGGCTGCGGCCGGCGCGATCAAGGCAAACGACTTGTACGCCAAGCCCAGTCCCATGGCGATGCCAAAACCGACGTGAACAATCCACCCCAGACCAGCTTGTGCCGAAGCGGGTTCGGCGCGCAGTCGATGCCACAGCACGCCAAACAAGGGCAAACTAAGCCAGAAGGTTTCCGGTGCGCTGGTCAGGTAGGTTCGGCCAAATCGGAAGGTGCAGAAAAAGCCGAGGTACACGACGGCGGCGATCAGGGCTGTGCGCCACTGGCGGGTGATCAATCGAACCGTCCACGCCACCGCACTCGCCAGCAGCAAGGTGTAGATCACGCTGGGCGTGCGAAGGGCGGCCAGGTTCCAGTTGGCGCCCCAGTTGCCCGCGACCATGGCTTGCCAAAACAGCAGGGGCGGCTTGGTGTTGCGCATGTGGTCTAGGTCGGACACCAGTGGCAACCATTGGCCGGACGCCGCCGTCAGGCGGGCGATGTGGGTGTAAACCAATTCGTCGCCATTGGTCGGTACATACTGCCCGCCCAAGCCCAGTGCGTAGATGGCGGCCGCCATCAACAGCAATGCAGCCCATGCCAGTGTCGCCCAGCGAGGCACAGAGGGCTGCGATGTAGCGGCGGGAGGCATTGACATGGTGATCAGGAGGAGCGACGGTTGAACGTCCACCGGTCGTTGGCCAGGAAGTTACTCACACTGGCAATGACAATGGCAATCACGTTGGCGAGCATGTAATGCAGGCTTTGCGAGAGCCACAGCGTCAAAACGTACTGCAGGGCAATTCCAAACCAGGAGGCCAGGGTGTAGCGACCCAGCTGACCCAGCAGCAAGGTAAACGTTGGCGGTGTTGGCATGCCGGGCAGTTGGGGCTCGACTTGCCGAAGGCGATCAGACCAGGTCCAAAGCCGGTTCCAGGTGAAGTTGTTCACCGTGGCCACCGCAATGGCCAGCGCCAACGATGCATAAGGCTTGCTGCCTTCGGGCTCAATCGCCCGAAAAAGGTGTTCGTGGGCGACATACAGAACGGTCAAGTTCACCACGGTCCCACTGGCGCCGACCAGGCCAAATTTGACGTAACGAAAGCCCTTGAGCCATTCAATCAGTCGAAGAGCACGTTGCTGCCAGGTCAACGGGGCACCCCTGAAGCGTGGGCGCCGCTGTCAGCGTCGCCAAGCGCCGCCAAGGCGTCAGCCAGAACCGGGTCGGCCGGAATGCGTTTGAGGCACTGATTATCGCCATCGCAAAACGTCTCGCGGTGGTTGTAGGCGCTCAGGCAAGGCGAGCAGGCCAGCCCGATTTCCATCACTTGAGCGCGAGGACCGAGCGGGCCGTAAAGCCGGCCGGTTTCAGGTCCAAAAAAAACCATGGTACGAATGGGGGTCAAGCTGGCAAAGTGGCCCGGACCGCCGTCATTGGTGATCAGCAGGTTGGCCCCGTGAAACAGCATCAACAATTCCCGAATGCTGCGGGTGTAGCCGGTGAGGTCTACACACAACTCGTTGGCAATTTGTTTTTGAATGTCGCGGGCCAACTGCGCATCGTCGCGCAAGCCAATCAGGCCCACAGTATGGCCAGCCTTGCAAAGCCCGCGCGCGACCTGGGCGTAGTGCGCAGCAGGCCAGGCGCGCTCTGGCAGGAGGCCACCGCCCGCGTACATTAGCACCAGCTTTCGCCCCGCAAGTACCGGGTGGTC
>JBBKVN010000378.1:0-4062 GCA_037968455.1 Rhodoferax sp. | reverse complement strand
TGCTTCTCTGGATCGGTGTCAAATTGCTGGTACCGGACGACGATGAGCACTCCAGCATTCAAGGAAGCGATAAGTTGTGGGCAGCAATCAAGACTGTGATCATTGCGGACTTGGTCATGAGTGTTGACAACGTGATTGCCATTGCGGGTGCGGCCACCGGCGCCGGCGCGCAACACCAAATGTCGCTGGTTATTTTTGGCTTGTTGGTCAGCATTCCCATCATCGTCTGGGGCAGCCAACTGGTTTTGAAACTGATGGACCGATTTCCGATCATCATCACAGTCGGCGGCATGCTGCTGGGCTGGATCGCTGGCACCATGGCGCATACCGATCCGGCGGTCAAAGACTGGTTGCCCCAATCCCCGATTTGGAACTACGGCTTGGGAATTGCCGGTGCGTTGGGCGTGTTTTTGGTGGGGTCATTCCTGAAAAACCGATCACGTCAGTCGGGTGCCATCAAGCATGACTAATTTTGGGCGCTATTATGAGCTTTTTGCTCGATGATCCCTCACCATTGCCCGTGACATGATGCAGTTCCATTTTTGCGCGCAAACCGACACTGGACGAGTTCGTCTGAAAAACGAAGACGCGGTCGCCTTTGACGCGAAAACCGCTGTTGGGATTTTGGCCGATGGCATGGGTGGTTACAACGCGGGCGAAGTGGCAAGTGGCATGGCCACCGCGTTCATCAAAACAGAGTTGACGAAGTGGCTATCTGAGGCCGGTGCTTTGGCGCAACCCGCCCAGTTAAAACGGGCGATGGAAATCTGCGTTCACAACACCAACCTGGCGATCTACAAATCGGCCATTGCGAACCCGCATTACTCCGGCATGGGAACGACTCTGATGCTCGCTGTCTTTCTGGGCGAGGTGTTATTGCTCGGTCATATTGGTGACTCCCGGTGCTATCGCCTGCGAGGAAACCTTTTCGAAAGAATCACCAAAGATCACTCCTTTTTGCAGGAGCAAATCGACGCAGGTCTGATGACTCCCTTGCAGGCCGCTTCCTCACCCAACAAAAACCTGGTCACGCGGGCTTTAGGGGTGGAAGACACGGTGCTGCTGGACCTCGCGCAGCATGACTTGCAGCCGAATGATCTTTATTTGATGTGCTCTGATGGCCTGTCGGACATGATCTTCGAAGAGGAAATCCGTGAAATCCTGCAAAATGGGGAGCCGCTCGACACCAAGGCATCAAGTCTTGTTGCCCTGGCAAATGCCAAAGGCGGCCGTGACAACATTTCGGTGCTGCTGGTACAAGTCAGTGGCGGTTCCGACAAGCGCGGTTTAATATCCAGACTGCTAGGAAAGTAGCCCGCAATGCGAAATGCTCATAACAAATTTCAGGAATAGGAGTCGGTCATGCCGAAAATGATCGTGTCAATTGACGGTGTCGTCATCAAGGAAGTCCAGTTAACCAAAGACAGGACAACTCTGGGCCGACGGCCCTATAACGATATCGTGATTGACAACCTCGCCATCAGCGGGGAACACGCCGTTCTTGACATGCAAGGAGACAAAGTCTATCTGGAGGATTTGGACAGCACCAATGGCACCTATGTCAACGGCAAGGCGGCCAGAAAACAGATGTTGCAACACGGTGACGTCATTGACGTCGGCAAATACAAGATCAAATTTGACGACCGAACTGACGCGCCCTCCTCTGGAGCGCCCGTTCAAGGCGGTCATCCCGATGCAACTGACCCGCTCAGTGCGTCCATCAAGGTTTTGTCAGGGGCCGCCTCTGGGCGCGAAGTCCGCCTGAGCAAAGTGGTCACGACCATCGGTAAACCCGGCGTGGCTGTTGCGGCCATCACTCGACGGCACGGTGGCTTCTTTGTCCATCACGTCGAAGGCGCCGGAAATCCCACACTGAATGGGGAGTCCTTCGGCGCTGATCCGACCTCACTCAACAATGGTGACGTGATTGAGTTGGCCGGCACCAAAATGCAGTTTGTTCAGGCCTAAGGTGTGGGCAACTCCCGATGCGTGAGGTGCGCCAAGGAGCGCGGTTTAAGCCATGAGTCCAGCCATTAATCCAGACGCCGGCGCGGAAAATCCAGAACAGGCCTTTTTTGCGACGCAAAAACTGCCCGCAAACAAGCGTGGGGTGACGTTTGAAACACTCTTTTACAGGCAATTACAAAGTGTCACCGCCCGAATTCACGAGACAGAGAACCTCGACCAGATCATGCTGGAGGTCAGCAACGACATCTGCAAACTGTTCAACGCCGATCGATTGACGCTTTACGCCGTCAATGAAGATAAGACGGCCATTATTTCAAAGGTCAAAACCGGGCTCAACAGCAGTCGCGACCTCCGTCTCCCCATTTCTCCACAGAGCATTGCTGGCTATGCGGCCTTCAGCAAACGCCTGATCAATTTACCTGACGTCTACGACGACGAGGCGCTAAAACGGATTCACCCCGCACTGACCTTCCTGAAGGAGGTCGACAACCGCTCTGGCTATCGAACCCGGCAAATGCTGGTCGCCCCCATTTTGGCCGGAACGACCCTCCATGGCGTCTTGCAGATCATCAACAACAAAAGCGACCAGCCGTTTGGCGAGCTTGAAGTCGATGGCGTCGCCCAACTCTGCAAAACCTTGGCGATTGCCATCCGGCAACGCGTTCAAAAAGCCGAGGAAACATCTTGGCAACGCGCGACCAAATACGACGGACTCGTTGCGGACGGCGTGATGAGCGCAGAAGAGTTAAAAGAGTGCCTGAAGGAAGCGCGAACCATCGGCCAGGTGGTAGAGCAAGTGCTATTGAAAAATTACAAGGTGAGGCCCGATCAAATTGGCCCGTCGCTGGCCAAGTTTTTCAATGTGCCCTACGAGCCCTTTAATCCGGGGCGAATTCGCGCCGAGATACTTCACGGGGCGCTGAAACGCGACTTTAGTGTGGAGCAAGGCTGGCTGCCACTCGAAGACTCGCCTGAGGGCTTGGTCATCATGTGCCGAGACCCTGAGGCGGTGCGAAATGCACGCGTTGTGCCACAGGTCTTTCCTCGCGTCAGCCGGTTTGCCTATCGGGTCACGACCCAAGGCGAGTTTGATGCCACGCTGGCTCAGATATTTGGCGCGGAGGTCGAAGGCGGCACCATCAACGAGTTGTTGGCCGACATGGACACCCCCGTGGAGGACTTCGTTCAGGAAGACACCTTGGTCTCGGCCGCCGCCGACAACGAATTGGTCAAGTTCGTCAACAAAGTCATCATCGACGCCTACAAACAAGGCGTATCCGACATCCACATCGAGCCGATGCCGGGCAAACTCAAAACAGGCATCCGGTTTCGCATTGACGGCACGCTGCACCCGTATATTGAAGTACCCGCGCATTTCCGCCAAGCGATGGCAACGCGGCTCAAGATCATGTGCGACCTCGACATCTCCGAGCGCCGCCGCCCTCAGGACGGCAAGATCAAATTCAAAAGGTGGGGGCCGCTGGACATTGAATTACGCGTCGCCACTATTCCCTCGGCTGGCGGTGTTGAAGATGTGGTCATGCGAATTCTGGCCGCTGGCGAGCCCATTCCGCTAGAAAAGCTGGGCCTCACACCGCACAACAAAGAGCGTGTCATCCGCACCATTGAGAAACCCTATGGTTTGTTCTATGTGTGTGGCCCCACTGGCTCGGGCAAGACGACCACGCTGCACTCGATCTTGAAGCACCTCAACACACCAGATCCCAAAATCTGGACGGCAGAAGACCCGGTGGAGATCACGCAAAAAGGGTTGCGCCAGGTTCAGATCAACAAAAAAGCCGGCATTGATTTTCCGCTGGTGATGCGCGCCTTCCTTCGGGCCGACCCTGACATCATCATGGTGGGAGAATCCCGGGACAAGGAAACCGTATCCATGGGCGTGGAAGCCTCATTGACCGGCCACCTGGTCTTTTCGACCCTGCACACCAACTCCGCGCCGGAGTCCATTACCCGGTTGCTGGACATGGGCATGGACCCCTTCAACTTTGCAGATGCGTTGCTCGGCATTCTGGCGCAGCGTCTGGCCAAAAAACTTTGTGACTGCAAAGAGTCCTATGTGCCCGACGGCTCAGA
>JBBKVN010000377.1:0-2845 GCA_037968455.1 Rhodoferax sp. | reverse complement strand
TTCCAGTCCGCGAACGGCGGCGGCGCTGACCTGGCGCAGCACTGCCAGAGATTGCTGCGCCGTGACTGCGTCAACCCAGGCGCGTTGAACCTCCAGTGCGACCTGGCGCACGCGCACGCCAGCATTAACTTGTGCCAAGGCATTTGAGTTGCTTCGGCCGAGTAATTCCGGTTGGCTTTCCAGCACCATGGTCAACGCTTGACTTGGAGTCAAGGCGCTGCCGGACGCGGGTGGCACCCAGTCCATAGCGCGTGGGTTGGGCTGGGTGGCCTCCCATTTCAGAATGTCCAAGTGTCCGCGCGCATTGCGAGCCACCTCGGCGTTGGCCTTTTGCCACCGTGTGGGGCTGCTGGCGTCACCGATGGCGGGCAGGTCAGTATCAAATGCTGACGCGTAGGAAAATGGGGGTAATACAGAGTCGGCAAGCGCTGGCGCTAGTACGACAAAAGGGGTAAGCACCAAGGCGCCGACCAATCGGGGAATATTTTTCAAACAGGACTCCTGAAACTACAAAACGATGACGTGGTTGGCGTCATGGCTGGGTCCGTCCCTTCGCCCTCAGGGGCAATTCAAGACGGACCTCGGGCTTGTGTTTCAGGAAATGGGTGGTTTGAGACCGGGGTTGGGCGTCACGCCCTTTAAGAGCGGGTGGCCCACAGTGGCTTTGACGACTGGCGCGGCACTGACCAGAGTGGGGTGACTCATGGCGAGCATTCCCACCGCATGACAAGACTGGCAGGCGCTGCAGCTACCGCACTCTGTTGAGGCCGTGTGGTCCGAAACCACCCCTCCGTCAGTCGCATCAAGAGGCGACTGTGCGGCCACGTCATGGCAATCGTGCTCTGGAGAGTCGGTGGACTTCAGTTCAGGCAATAAAGTGGCTCTGGCGCCCGTATTATGAGCGGTTTCTGCTATCGTATGTGTAGCGTGGAGTTCGTCCACCGCCATTTCCATCGCCATGGCATCGCCCATCCAGCCGCGCAGAGGCAGCAGGATCATCATCAGGGCAAGCACAAAAATACGCATAGGTGAGATTGATACGACTCAAAGCGATAAGTTCATTCGGCAAGAAAAAAGCCTGTCGAGACGGCCTTTCTTAAATGTGGTGGCGTCTGCCTTGCCCCTATGGGGGTTCCAGCAGACGCACTTGTTGGCTTAATGGCCCAGAATTTTGGACAAAAAGTCTTTGCTGCGTTCGTTCTGCGGGTTGTTGAAGAACTCGGTAGGTGTGTTTTGTTCCACGATCTGGCCCTGGTCCATGAAGATGACTCGGTCGGCCACGGCCTTGGCAAAACCCATCTCGTGCGTCACGCAAATCATGGTGATGCCCTGGTCCGCCATCTCCACCATCACATCCAATACCTCTTTGATCATCTCTGGATCGAGCGCGGATGTTGGCTCATCAAACAGCATGATCTTGGGCGTCAGGCACAAGGCGCGGGCAATGGCCACGCGTTGTTGTTGACCGCCAGACAGCTGCAGCGGGTACTTGGTAGCCTGCTCGGCAATGCGCACGCGTTCCAGTTGGAGCATCGCCTTTTCTTCGGCTTCACGTTTTGGAAGGTTGCCAACCCACATGGGTGACAGGGTCAGGTTTTCCAGCACGGTAAGGTGAGGGAAAAGGTTGAACTGCTGGAAGACCATGCCCACTTCCTTGCGGACCTGGTCGATGGCTTTCACGTCGTCAGACAGCTCCACGCCGTCAACAATGAGGCGGCCTTCCTGGTGCTCTTCGAGTCGGTTAATACACCGAATCAGCGTCGACTTGCCTGAGCCGGAGGGGCCGCAGATGACGATGCGCTCGCCCTTGGCCACGGTGAGGTCAATATCGCGCAACACATGAAAGTTGTTGCCGTACCACTTGTTGACTTTGTCAAAGGTAATGATGGGTTCAGACATGATTGATTCTTATAGATAGGTATGACGATCAGCGTTGCTTGCCACGGTTGGCTTGTTTTTCAATCCAACGGCTGTAAAGCGACATGGAGAAACAGAAAAAGAAGTAGATCAGGGCAATGAAGAAGTAACCTTCAATTTTGAACGGCCGCCAGTCGGAGTCAGAGTTCAGGGCCAGACCCAGCGCACCGGTCAGTTCGTACAAACTGACAATGGTGACCAATGAGGTGTCCATGAAAATGGCGATGAAGTTGTTCATGATGCCGGGCACCACCATGGCCAGCGCTTGCGGCAGCACGATCTTGCGCTGTGTCTGCCAGTAAGACAGGCCCAGTGTGGCCGCAGCTTCAATTTGTCCTTTGGGAATGGCTTGCAGGCCGCCCCGGATCACTTCGGCCATATAGGCCGCAGCAAACAAGGTTATACCCACCAACACCCGGATCAGCACGTCAATCGAAAAACCGACTGGCATGAACAAGGGGAACATGAACGAGGCCATGAACAGCACTGAAATCAAGGGCACACCGCGAATCAGCTCGACATAGATCGTGCAAAAACTGCGAATGGCAGGCAGGTTGGAGCGACGCCCCAATGCCACCAAAAGCGCAATCGGAAAGGCAGCCACCATGGACAGGGTTGCCAGCAGCAAGGTCAGCGGCAAGCCGCCCCAGCGGTCGGTTTCGACCTTGGTTAATCCCATGGTATCGCCGTACATCAACGTGAAGAACGCCGCGAGGACGACAATCCAGAGAAGCACCAACGACGGCTTCCAGAAGAAGCGAATGCAACTGGCAACCACCAGACCCAGCATCAGCACCGTGGCCAACAAAGGGCGCCATTGCTCCTCAAACGGGTAACGACCGAAAAGGATCAATCGGTATTTCTCGGTAATCACACCCCAGCAAGCGCCAGCGCCTTCTACGCGGCAGGCCTCGGCGATGGGGGCCCA
>JBBKVN010000376.1:0-3200 GCA_037968455.1 Rhodoferax sp. | reverse complement strand
ACCCTTGAGTAATTTTGCTATGTTTTTCGTAGCTGCTTGCGTATATAAAACATGGGCTAGCAGCCAATTTGCCAATATTTTCTACAGAGGTATCGCATGAGCCACTTTCTAGATCGACTAAGTTATTTCTCTCAGCCCAAAGAGACCTTTTCGGGTGATCACGGCATCACCACGGGTGAAGACCAAACCTGGGAAAAAGCCTACCGTGACCGCTGGGCCCACGACAAGATCGTGCGCTCCACCCACGGCGTGAACTGCACGGGCTCTTGCTCGTGGAAGATTTATGTCAAGGGCGGCATCGTGACCTGGGAAACCCAGCAAACCGACTACCCTCGCACCCGTTGGGACATGCCCAACCACGAGCCCCGTGGTTGCGCTCGCGGCGCCAGCTACAGCTGGTACCTGTACAGCGCCAATCGCGTGAAGTACCCCCTGGTTCGTGGTCGTTTGCTCAAGATGTGGCGCGAAGCCCGCATTGGAAAAGATCCGGTGGATGCCTGGGCTTCCATCGCGCAATCGGATGCCAAGCGCAAGGAATACCAAAGCGTTCGCGGCCTGGGCGGATTCGTTCGTTCCAGCTGGGATGAGGTCAACGAGATGATCGCGGCGGCCAACGTTTACACGATCAAAAAGCACGGCCCTGACCGCATCATCGGTTTTTCCCCCATTCCGGCCATGTCCATGGTCAGTTACGCCGCCGGCAGCCGCTACCTGAGCCTGATTGGCGGCGTATCCATGAGCTTTTACGACTGGTACTGCGACCTGCCTCCCAGCAGCCCACAGGTCTGGGGTGAGCAAACCGACGTTCCCGAGTCGGCCGACTGGTACAACTCCACCTTCATCATGGCTTGGGGCTCCAACGTGCCGCAGACCCGCACGCCAGATGCGCACTTCTTCACCGAAGTTCGCTACAAAGGTGCCAAAACCGTGGCAGTCACGCCTGACTACTCTGAAGTCGCCAAGCTGTCCGACATCTGGATGAAGCCCAAGCAGGGCACCGATGCCGCCGTGGCCATGGCCATGGGCCACGTCATCCTGAAGGAGTTTTACTTCCCCGATGGCGACAAGAAGCGTAGCGAGTACTTTGACAACTACGTGCGTCGCTACACCGACATGCCCATGTTGGTGATGCTCAAGGAAAAAGAGCTGCCCAACGGCCAGACCGTGATGGTGCCGGACCGCTACGTTCGCGCTTCCGACTTCAACGGCAAACTCGGCGCCGCCAACAACCCAGAGTGGAAAACAGTTGCGCTGGACGAATCCGGCAAAGTCGTTCTTCCCAATGGCGCCATTGGTTTCCGCTGGGGCCCAGACGGCCGTGCGGACGAAGGCCAATGGAACCTGGAAGCCAAAGAAGCCCGCCACGGCGGTGACGTCAAGCTCAAGCTCACCGTGATGGAAGGCGAAAACGCCAGCACTGAAACCGCCAAAGTAGGCTTTCCTTACTTCGGCGGCATTTTGAGCGAGCACTTCCCCAACAATGCAACCGGCGACGCCAGCAATGACGTATTGGTACGCACCGTGCCGGTTCAGCGCATCTCGCTGGGCAAAGAGGGTGATCAACGCGAGGCCCTGGTCGCCACCGTGTTTGACTTGCAGGTTGCCAACTACGGCGTCGCCCGGGGTCTGCCCGGCGAAATGGCCGCCAAAGACTTCAACGACGACACGCCTTACACACCCGCTTGGCAGGAGCGCATCACCGGTACACCGCGTGAGCAGTTGATCACCGTGGCGCGCCAGTTTGCCGACAACGCTGACAAGACCCATGGCAAGTCCATGGTCATCATTGGCGCGGCCATGAACCACTGGTACCACAGTGACATGAACTACCGCGGCGTCATCAATATGTTGATGATGTGCGGTTGTATCGGCCAAAGTGGCGGCGGCTGGGCGCACTATGTGGGCCAGGAAAAGCTTCGTCCCCAAACCGGCTGGACACCGTTGGCCTTTGCTCTGGACTGGATTCGTCCACCCCGGCAGATGAACTCCACCAGTTTCTTCTACGCGCACACCGACCAGTGGCGATATGAAAAGCTGGGCATGGAAGAAGTGCTCTCGCCATTGGCCGACAAGAAGTTGTACGGCGGCAGCATGATTGACTACAACGTGCGTGCCGAGCGCATGGGTTGGTTGCCATCGGCGCCCCAACTCAAGACGAATCCGCTACAGGTGATTCGTGATGCCGCAGCCGCCAACATGGACGCCAAGGACTACACCGTCAAGAGTCTGAAAGACGGCTCATTGACGATGAGCTGCGAGGACCCTGACCACCCCGACAACTGGCCGCGCAACATGTTTGTCTGGCGCTCCAACATTCTGGGTTCCAGCGGCAAAGGCCACGAGTACTTCCTTAAGCACCTGCTGGGCACCAGCCATGGCGTTCAGGGCAAGGACCTGGGCAAAGACGAAGCGAAACCCACAGAGGTGGTATGGCATGACAAGGCGCCTGAAGGCAAGCTGGACCTCGTGGTCACGCTGGACTTCCGCATGAGCACCACCTGCCTGTACTCAGACATCGTGTTGCCCACTGCCACCTGGTATGAGAAGAACGACCTCAACACCAGTGACATGCACCCCTTCATTCATCCCCTGTCCACTGCGGTTGACCCCGCTTGGCAGTCGCGCAGTGACTGGGACATCTACAAAGGTTTCGCGAAGAAATTCAGCGAAGTGTGCGTGGGCCACCTCGGCGTGGAAAAAGAAATGGTGTTGTCACCCTTGATGCACGACTCCCCTGCTGAATTGGCGCAGCCTTTTGGTGTGCAGGATTGGAAGCGTGGCGAGATCGATCTGATCCCCGGAAAAACCGCACCCAACATGATCGTGGTGGAGCGCGACTACCCCAACACCTACAAACGTTTCACGGCGCTTGGCCCCTTGCTCAACAAGATGGGCAACGGTGGCAAGGGCATCAACTGGAACACCCAGATTGAGGTCAAGCAACTCGGCGAACTCAATGGTTTGGTGAAAGACGAAGGCGTGTCCTGCGGCATGCCCAGCATTGACACCGACATTGATGCCTGCGAAGTCATTTTGCAGCTCGCCCCAGAGACCAATGGTCACGTGGCGGTCAAGGCATGGGAAGCGTTGAGCAAACAAACCGGCCTAGACCACACGCACTTGGCCATCCATCGTGAGGACGAAAAAATTCGTTTCCGCGACATTCAGGCGCAGCCCCGCAAGATCATCAGTTCGCCGAC
>JBBKVN010000375.1:0-2606 GCA_037968455.1 Rhodoferax sp. | reverse complement strand
TGTCAAAAACGGTTCATCCAATATCAATATGATGGGATGCATTGAGTTGAATGTAATCGCCAAAACAGAATGCTGGAAGCGATTTGTGAAAAAGGGAACCAGTCATGATAAGAGTCGGCCTCATGGGCTACGGCAAGGCCGGTCAGGCGGTGGCCGATGTGTTTCATGCCGATCCACGCTATGAATTGTGTTGGATTACCCGCCGCAGCACCTCCGGGACGAGTGAAACCCATCCGGGAACTGCTGTTCCAGTGGTGGGACTTGACAAGACGCCGATGGGGGGCCTGCTAGACACCCATCCTGTGGATGCGATCATTGACTTTTCCACGCCAGAGGCGGTGCTGAGCTATGGAGATGAAGTGCGCCAACGCCAGCTGATGTTGATCAGCGCGATTTCGGCCTACACGCCGGAGCAACTCGACTACGCCCGCGCGCTGGGTCAATCCACCCGGGTGCTGTGCTCGCCCAATATGACGGTCGGCATCAACTTCTTGATTTTGGCGGCCAAGCTGTTGCGTACCATTGCGCCTTTTGCGGACGTGGAGATTTTGGAGCAGCACTTTCGGGACAAGCCAGAGGTCTCTGGCACGGCCCGCAAGATTGCCGACAGTCTGGATGTGGATGAAGACCGCATCACCTCCCTGCGCTTGGGCGGCATCATTGGGCATCACGAAGTGATTTTTGGCTTTCCGTATCAAACGGTTCGCCTGATTCACAACTCCATTGAGCGCAAAGCCTTCGGCACCGGGGCGGCATTTGCTTTGGGGGAGCTGGTCAAGTGCGACCCTGGTTTTTACACATTTGACGACATGATGATGAAACTGGTGCGCAGTCAACTAATACAAGGGTGACCTGCCCGCGCAATCACATCGCCCGGGGCGAAACGCCCGGTTGGGCTCTATCATTCCCTCTTCACGAACCTCGAAAAACCCACCATGCCAAGCGCCCAAGACATTACCCCCCAGCCCGTCAGCACCGCTCAGGTCCTGCGGCGTTTTCGTGTGGTCTTCAACACCGTGCGAGGGCATTTTCAGCAGGTTGAAAAGCAGGCCGGGGTGGGCGGCGCGCAGGTGTGGGCCTTGAGCGTGATTCGGGACCAACCGGGTATTGGCATGGGCGGGCTGGCCAAAAGCATGGACATTCACCAGTCCACGGCCAGCAACTTGGTCAAGGCCTTGCAGAAAAAAGACATGCTGAGCATGACCAAAGCCGTGGTTGACCGGCGCAACGTCGAGATGAATATCTTGCCCGCCGGACTGGCCGTTCTGGCCAAGGTGACGGGTCCGTTTGAAGGCATCTTGCCGGAAGCCCTGGGCCAATTACCCCCTGACACGCTGGCCCGCATGGACGGGGACCTGCTTGAGTTGATCCGCCTGCTCAAGGCGGATGAAAAGGCTGGCGGCATTCCTTTGGGGCAGCTCTGAGTCTGAAGCGGACTGTCCGCTACTGAAATCTGCGTTCCTTTTCTTTAAGTCGACGTCGCGTGGCCCGACACGGCTTCGTAACGTTCGCGTGGCCTTCCGCTTTTGAGGCACACAAGTCCAGCCTGAGTTCAAAAAAATTGAACTCAGGCTACAACCAAAGTGAACTTGTTTGCATCGGGCTCTCTCTAAACTTGATTGATATCACGGGCTTAGGTCCGTTTTAACCTTCAGGAAGTGAATTTTGAGCCCTACGTCCCGCCCCTTGAATGACAAAGCGATCCGGCGCTACAGCCCCGTTGCCATGGCCTTGCATTGGCTGCTCGCGCTGGGCATCCTTGGCCTCTTCGCCGTTGGTCTTTACATGGCCGATTTGCCGTTTTCGCCTTGGCGCCTCAAGCTTTACAACTGGCATAAATGGGCCGGTGTGACGATTTTGGCGCTTTCGGCTCTGCGTTTGCTGTGGCGTTTCACCCATCGCCCGCCCGCCTTGCCGGAAAAAGTGCTGCGCACCATGCCCACTTGGCAGGCCCGCGCTCACCACGCCACCCACCATCTGCTGTACATCCTGTTCTTTGCCGTGCCCTTGATCGGTTGGGCCTACAGCTCGGCCGCCGGGTTTCCCGTTGTCTGGTTTGGCCAGCTTCAGCTGCCCGACTTGCTCAGCAAGAACAAGGAAATCGCGGACCTGATCAAGCCCGTGCACGGCTACGCGGCTTGGGCGCTGGTGGCGCTTGCCTCGCTGCACATTGCGGCCGCCCTCAAACACCACTTTATTGACCGTGACGGCTTGCTGCATCGCATGCTGCCCGCTCGCGACTGACACCTTTCTAGGAACCTTTCATGACCAAGACCTCTTTTCTCTTGCCCTTGCTGGCCACCGCCTTGACGGCTTTTGCCTTGCCCGCTGCCGCGCAGCAAAAGCTGCTGCCCGCGCAAAGCGAGATTCGCTTTGAGTTCAAACAAATGGGCGTGCCTGTGGAAGGCCGCTTCAAGAAATTTGACGGCCAGATCAGCTTTGACGCCGCCAAGCCCGCCGCCAGCAAAGTCACTTTCACCGTGGACATCGCCAGCGTGACCCTCGGTTCGGCCGAGAGCGATGCCGAGTTGCCCAAGGCTGAGTGGTTCAACACCGCCAAATTTCCACAAGCCACCTTTGCTTCATCGTCCTTCAAGGCCTTGGGG
>JBBKVN010000374.1:0-4586 GCA_037968455.1 Rhodoferax sp. | reverse complement strand
AATTTCAAACCACTGAACGACACCTACGGCCATGCAGCGGGCGATCTGCTCCTGATTGAGGTCGGACGGCGGTTGCAACGGTGTGTGCGAGAAATCGATGTCGTGGTGCGTTTTGGTGGCGACGAATTCGTTGTGCTGTTGACCGACCTGAGTCAGGATCAGACCGAGGCCGCCGAACTGGCGGGCGGGGTGGCGCGCAAGATTGCCGACACACTCAAACATCCCTATTCACTGCAAGTGCAAGACGAATTGCAACAGATCTCAACGGTGGAGCACTATTGCACGACAAGCATCGGTATCGCCTTGTTTGTGAACGACGACGCCTGCCACGACGAAATTCTCAAATGGGCCGACGCGGCCATGTACCGGGCCAAAAAGGCGGGGAAAAACCAGATCCAGCTTCACGATCCGGCCGGGCCATTTAGCAACCAAAATGACACTTACGCCATATAGGACAAGCGCAGATTGCTATATTTTAAATAGCAATTCATCCATCCGCACTTGAACATGCGCTGCCCGGGCCACTTCCCTTAGTTCGCCAACGCTTCGTGCAAATCCACCAGCGCCAGTGTCAGTTTGTGGTTGGGATCCAGGTAAATCATGGGCAGAGATTGCTCGTGTGACTCCCGAATTCGGACTGATGACGGCAGATAGGGTTGCAAAACGGGCAGCCCCTCTTCAATCAGCTCATTCACCATGCGCTGGGGCAGGTTGGCCCGGGCTTGAAACTGGTTCACCACAATGCCTTTAACGGCCAGATCGGGGTTGTGATCCGCGCGGATTTCCTGCACGTTGTCCATCAAGGTGTACAGGGCCTTGCGGGAGAACTCGTCGCAGTCAAACGGAATCAAACAACCGCTGGCCCCAATGAGGGCGGAGCGGGTAAAAAAATTGAGGGCCGGTGGCGTGTCAATGTAGATGCGGTCATAGGTCTCGCCGAGCTTTTGCAGGGCTTCGCGCAGTTTGTAGATTTTTTGGCGCGACTCCAGCTTGGTCTGCAATTCAGTCAACGCCGCGCTGGAGGGCATGACATGGAGGTTCTCGTGAGGCGTCGGCACGATGAACTCGGTCGGCGGCACTGGGCGAAAACTGTAGCTCAGGGAGTGCTCAAAGAAGCCGGCCACATTGGGCTGATCGTCGCTCGCGCTGTCGCCCAGCAAATAGCTGGTGGAATTGCCCTGCGGGTCCAAGTCAATGACCAGTGTTTGGAAGCCCTGGCTGGCACTGATGGCTGCCAGGTTGCAGGTGATGGTGGATTTTCCAACCCCACCTTTCTGATTAAAGACGACGAGAGGCATGACAGGGCTCCTTGATGGGTGTGACAAATGGGCGCGACGAAGGCATTATTGTGCACTGCATCAAAATTGAACCGCCATCCGCCCAACGGGGCCGCAATAGAGTCAGTGGGCGGGTGCGCGCAAGGTGCGGCTCAGCATGACCACCGGAATCAAGCCCACCAGCACCAGCGCCAGCGAAGGCAACGCGGCCTCCCCCAGACGTTCGTCCCGTGCCAACTGGTAGGCCACGACGGCGAGCGTGTCGCTGTTGAAGGGGCGCAGCACCAGCGTGGCGGGCAGCTCTTTCATCACATCGACAAAAACCAACAGGGTGGCTGCGGCGGCAGAGCGCTTCAACAAAGGCCAATGCACGCGACGAAGCAAGGCCATGTCGCCCGTGCCCAGCATCCGCGCGGAGTCATCAAAACTTAGAGGAATGCGGGCGTAGCCACTTTGCACCGATTGCAGGGCCACGGCGCAAAACCGAACCAGGTAGGCCCAAATCAGGCCCAGGGAAGTGGCTGTCATGACATAGCCCACCCCGCTTTGGGGCGCCACGGATTGAAGCCACCCCACCGGCAGCAGCAGACCCACCACAATCACAGCGCCCGGCACCGCATAGCCCAGACTCACCAATTGAACCGCCCAGCGAGTGCTCCAATCAGGTCGACGGCGCAGGTTGAAGGCCAACAGCATGGCCAGCCCAACGGCCAGCGCCGCACTGATCGCCCCCAAACGCAAACTATTGAGCGTCCAGCCCAAGAACTGCCCCCAGGACAACACCGACCAGTCGGCCACCAAGGGGCGAAGCATGAACAGCACCGGCAGCACAAAACCGATCACGATGGGCGCGCTGCACACCCACCAGGCCAGCCATTTCGCACGGCCCCGCAACATCAAGGGGCGGGCATCCAGTGAGCCAGCCCGTGCCCCCCGGGTGGATGAAAAGCGCATGCGTTTCTCGGCGCGATGTTCCAGAAACAGAAGTAATGCCACAAACGCCAGCAACAGCGTGGCCAACTGGGCAGCAGCAATGCGGTTGTCCATCGACAGCCAGGCTTTGTAAATACCAGCCGTGAAGGTTTGAATGCCGAAGTAGCTTGACACGCCGAAGTCTGCCAGCGTTTCCATCAACGCCAGCGCCGTCCCTGCTGCCACTGCCGGGCGGGCTAGCGGTAATGCGACCTCCAGAATGCGCCGGCGCATGGGCGCCCCCAACAAGCGGGCTGCCTCCATCAATTGCGAGGCCCGCTCTCCCAGAGCGGTGCGGGCCAACAGATAGACATAGGGGTAAAGCGAAAAGATGAAAACCAGCGCAGCACCGCCTTCGCTTCGCACTTCGGGAAAGACGCGCCCTTCTACGCTCAATACCTCTCTCACAAAGGTCTGAAACGGGCCGGCGTATTGGAGAAAGTCGGTATAGGCGTAAGCCACCACGTACGCGGGAATGGCCATGGGCAGAAGCAGCGCCCATTCAAACAACTTTCGCCCTGGGAAATCAAACAGCGTCACCGCCGCAGCAGCCGTCAGGCCAACCACAACCACCCCAACCGCAACCGTCACGCAAAGCCGAACCGTCGTCCAGATGTAGTCAGGCAGTACCGTGCTGCGCATTTCCCGCAAAATTTGGGCCGCCACGGCATCCGACTCGCCACCAGGCAACCAGGACGCGAATACGGCCAACACCGGCAACATGAAGGCCAGTGTCAAAAGCAGCAACAGGGTTTGGCGAAGCCGGCGAAACAGCATGGTAAAGGTCGGCCGACGTGAGGCAAACGAGGTAGGTAAATGAGAATTGTAAGCATCTACAATTGATGCCATGTTCTTAGAGGTCTCACAACTCCGCGTGGCCTACGCTGGCCGCCCTCACCCCGCCGTACGTGATGTATCGCTGGGCCTGAACGCCGGCGACATCGGGGTGTTGATTGGCCCCTCCGGCTGTGGGAAAACCACTTTGCTGCGCGCCGTAGCCGGCTTGGAGCCGGTGTCAGCCGGCAGCATCAGGCTGGCCGATGACATTGTCAGTAGCACGTCCTTCAATCTCGCCCCAGAAAACCGGCAGATTGGCATGGTGTTTCAAGATTACGCCCTGTTTCCGCACTTGACGATTGGTCGCAATGTGGGGTTTGGCATTCACCACCTGCCCACCAAAGCGCGTGCCACCCGCGTGGCAGAGGTGCTGGAGTTGGTCGGTCTGAGCGGCCAAGAGGCCCGTTTTCCGCACGAATTGTCAGGTGGACAACAACAACGCGTGGCCTTGGCGAGGGCACTGGCGCCCAAACCCCGCTTGCTGTTGCTGGACGAGCCTTTTTCCAACCTGGATGTGGATTTGCGTGAGCGCCTGGCGCATGAGGTTCGCACCATCCTCAAGGCGGCCCAAACCACGGCGCTGTTTGTCACCCACGATCAACTGGAGGCCTTTGCCATTGGCGACACCATTGGTGTGATGCACGAAGGTGAGTTGCATCAATGGGATGACGCCTACACCCTGTACCACCGCCCTGCCACGCGGTTTGTGGCGGAATTCATTGGCCACGGGGTGTTCGCACCTGCGGTGATCCGCCAGGTGGGGCAACAAGTGGTGGTGCAAACCCCGCTGGGCGATTTGACGGACGTTGCTGAATGCCCCCTGCCCTGCGCGTTTTCAGGTGGCGTCTGTGACGTGCTGCTGCGGGCCGATGACATCGTGCACGACGACGACGCACCCGTGAAAGCACAAATTGTGCGCAAGGCGTTTCGGGGCTCGGAGTTTCTCTACACCCTGCGCCTGGCCAGCGGCGAGACGGTGATGGCCCATGTGCCCAGCCACCATGACCACAAAGTGGGGGAGTGGATCGGCATTCGCGCTCAGGTCGACCATGTGGTCACCTTCAACCGGGACTGCCCTGGCGTTGACGGAAAGACCTGCCAAATGCCATGTGAAAACACGATGCGACCACCGGTTGCTGGGGTCATCCCCATCCACCCCTCAACGCCAGCCGCATCAGTGCCTTAAACCCCAGACAGCGTGCGCAAACGGCCGACGTCGGCCTTTAGATCAGCCGCCCAGGTGCGACGATCACGCCCCTGCGCGTACTGCGCCTCACCATAAGTCAACACCACGCACAACGGCGGGGCCTTTAGGGTGCGCCACAGAGATTGCCACAACGTGTCGTCGCCGATGTAACAGGGTGCCAGACTGGTGGTCCCCGTGGCTTCATCAATAAAAGACAGGGCCACAGGCATCACCGGTGCATTGACGGCAATGGCGGCCTGAAACAAATTGGCGTGAAAGGGCAGCAAGCTGATGCCGTCGCTGGTTGTGCCTTC
>JBBKVN010000373.1:0-7240 GCA_037968455.1 Rhodoferax sp. | reverse complement strand
CTTTCGATGTTGCTAATCGGCATCGATCACTTCAAATCCATCAATGACGTTGGGGATCGCATACTGATCGAGGTAGCCAATCGACTGAATGCGACCATCAGAGAGCAAGACATCGTCGCACGAGTTGGTGGAAAGGAGTTTGTTCTGGTGCTACCGGACACCTCCGCAAACGGTGCCCAGCATCTGGCCAAAAAGCTGCTTTCAACACTGGTTCAACCTTACACATTGACCGGCCATGACGTGTCGCCAACTGCCACCATTGGAATTGCCTGCTTTCCCACCAATGGCCTTGATTTTGAGGCGCTTTACAAATCGGTTGAAATTGCATTGCACCGCGCTCAACTCAACGGCCGCGGCACGCTACTGTTTTACAGCGACGATATTTACCAAGGTTTGCTCCAGCACGATCAGCTTGTCAACGCCTTGCGAAGTGCCATTACGTTGGAACAACTCAACGTGGTTTACCAACCGCTGGTTGACCTGCGCACGGGTCAAATCAGCGGAATGGAGGCCCTGTTGCGATGGACCCATCCTGAGCTCGGCAGCATCGCCCCAGCCCAATTCATTCCTGTGGCCGAAGAATCAGGACTTATTAAGGCGATTGGACATTGGGTCATTCGACAAGCTTGCAAGGACATTCAGAATTGGCAGTCCAAGGGATTGCAGGTTTCGCATGTGGCGGTCAACGTCTCAGCAATTCAATTTGAAGGCGACGACCTGACACAACAGGTCAAAGCGGCCCTGCGCGACTTCAATATCAATCCTGGCATGCTCTATCTGGAGGTCACAGAAAGCGCGCTAATGGGTGATGTCCACCGTAGCGAGTCCATCCTCAAGGAGTTGAAAACCATTGGGGTCAACCTGTCCCTGGACGACTTTGGCACTGGGTATTCCTCCTTGAGCTACCTAAAGCGCTTTCCGTTTGACAAAGTCAAAATCGATCAATCCTTTTTAAAGGACATCACCATCAGCCAAAGTGACCACGTGATCGTGAAAGTAATCATCGCCATGGCCCACGGCCTTGGCCTCAAGGTGATCGCCGAAGGGGTCGAGACCGAGGCGCAATGCGAGATCATGCGCTCCAATGCATGCGACGAAATTCAAGGCTACTTTTTTTCACAACCGATCTCGGCAACGGAAATCGAGGCGCTGTTGGCACAA
Source organism: Rhodoferax sp. (assembly GCA_037968455.1). Lineage (GTDB taxonomy): Bacteria > Pseudomonadota > Gammaproteobacteria > Burkholderiales > Burkholderiaceae_C > Rhodoferax. Next base: position 6,079 of record JBBKVN010000373.1, on the reverse strand, counting down.
GGCCGGCAACTGCCTTCTCACCTGCTAAGTTTGCACAAACCGCAGCGAACGATATTGCTGGTCGACGATGAGCCCAATATTGTGGCGTCGCTCAAACGCTTGTTTCGCAAAGATGGGCACCAAATTTTGAGCGCCAACAGCGGGGCCGAGGGGCTGGACGTTCTCTCGAAACACCGGGTGGACATCATCATCTCTGATCAACGCATGCCAGGCATGACAGGGGTTGAGTTTCTACGTGCCGCCAAAGTGAACTACCCAGACACGATCCGAATCGTGCTGTCCGGATACACAGAGCTTCAATCAGTCACCGATGCCATCAATGAGGGCGCTGTCTACCGGTTTCTCACCAAACCTTGGGAGGACGTACAACTGCGGGAACAAATCATGAAAGCGCTTGAATTCAAAGAGGTGCATGAAGAGAACCGAAAACTCGACATAAAAATTCGCAACGTCAATCAGGAGTTGGTCGCTGCCAACCGTCAGTTAGAGGACCTGCTCGCTACCACCCGCATTCAGGCCGAGCGGGAAAAAACAAGCCTGGATATTGTTCGAGAAGTTTTGGAGCACATGCCCTCCCCCGTCATAGGCGTCGACGACGAAGGCCTTATTGCTTTTGTCAACGCAGCCGCCCAACGCCTTTTTGTCCGTGACGGGCCACTGTTGGGCATCGAGCTAGCCTACGCACTTCCATCACTTGATGCCGCCCTCGCACAGGTTGCAGAGGGGCATGCAAGCGAAATTTCAATGGATGACTCCATACTTACTGTGATTTGGAATGGCATGGGTGCTAGCTCACAATCCCGCGGAAAACTCATCACAATCTGCAAGAAAGAGTTGGCGCAATGACGGCATACGAACGTACCATCCAACTCAGCGAGGCACGAATAGGAATGCGACTCGCTCGGGATACTGGGGCTACTCCGGGGCAAACTTTAATGACCAAGGGCACCATTCTCGATGCCGACAATCTCGCATCTATGGGCAGTCACGGCATCTTGGAGGTCTGGATAATGAACACCTCCCCCTTACAGGTCGACGGACCGGTCAGCAATCCAGCCCCCAGCCAGACCAAGAAGTCTCGTTTGAATCAGCTCTTTCGCCAATCTACGGGCCTTGGTGATGAGGCCCGTCTATTGGAACTTCTCACGCAGTACAAAAGTGGAAACCCACCATGACGGCAATTTCAACTGATGAAATTCATCGAAAAATCCACCTCTTGCCGTCGCTTCCAACGGTTGTCATGGAACTACTGGCAACGATGGAACGTGACAATGCCGACGTTGGGGACCTGACCGACAAAATTGCAAAGGACCAAGCGCTGACGGCCAAGACCCTGAGACTCGCCAACTCCTCGTTCTATGGGATGACACGCCAGATCACCACCATTCATGATGCAATCTCGCTTCTCGGGTTCCGAACTGTCCGCAACCTTGCGACAACTTCTGCACTGATCGGCATATTCAAACCCAAAGAAAACGGTCAGTTTGATGTCACCCCTTTTTGGAGACATGCGCTGGCATGTGCGGTATGCGCCAAAGAGTTGGCACCCCATCTCAATGTCGATCCAGATCAGGCCTATGCTGCGGGCCTCTTGCATGACATTGGCAGACTGGTCCTTGTCACTCAGTTCCAACCTCAATATGAGTCAGCAATGGCCTATCGGGCGACTCATGATTGCCGCCTGCTGGACGCCGAGCAAGCTGAACTGGGGCTTACTCACACTTGGGTCGGCGAACTGATTGCTCGCCAATGGAAGCTGCCACAGCCAATTGAATGGGCCATCGCAGGTCACCATGACGCCTCCATTTCAGAGATGCCGGCGGCAACCTTTGTCATTTTGGCAGCTGACGTTTTTTCCCACGCTTTGGACTTCTCAGGCGACCCTTTTGATTTGGTCCCATCCCTGCCCGTGGGCTTTATGACAAAGCTTGGCATTGATGAGAAAACCTTGTTTCAGGTGTTCGAAAGCGCGGAGAAACAGTTTGATGCCGCAGGCCTTCTTCTGAATACATGAGGGACACCACATGACGGACTCGACTCAAACTGCCTTCATCCTTGTGTCTGGCCAAGATCGACAAGCGATGTTCTTCGACGGTAGTCCCGTTCCATCATTCGTGATCGATGCGGATCACGTCGTGACTCATTTAAACAAAGCCTGCGCGCTTACCCTGGGAGTCACGGCGGATGATGTGATTGGATCAAAAGGAATTGGGCGCCACTTTTATGGCGAGGCTCGACCCTCCATGGCGGATCTGATTGTGGACGGCACTATCAAAGGCATTGTGGATGACCTGTTTCAGGATCAATACAGAGGCTCATTGGTGATTCCGGACGCTTATGAGGCCGAGGAGTTTTTCCCCAAACTTGGCACATCTGGTCGATGGCTTTTTTTGACGGCCATCCCACTGAGGGACTCACAAGATCAAGTCATTGGGGCCATTGCGACTTTGCAAGATATTACTGAACGAAAAATTACCGAATCAGCGTTCATGGAGTCTCAGGTAGAGGTCGAGGAGTTGGTAGAACAAAGGACTGCCGAACTGGCCGAAATCAACAAGACGCTGCTGGACGATGTTGCCCGGCGCGAACAAATTGAGCGCGAACTGACAGACCGGAACTCAGAGTTGAATGCCCTGAATGCCGAACTGTCTACGACTCAGGAGCACCTGGTTCAGTCGGAAAAACTGGCTTCGATCGGGCAACTGGCAGCAGGCGTGGCGCATGAAATCAACAACCCGATTGGGTATATTTTTTCAAATTTCGGCACGCTGGAAAATTACCTCCAGAGTTTGTTTGACATGCTCGCCACCTACGAGGCGACAGAGTCGTCCCATACTGATCCCTTCTTGATCCAAGAAATCACCGCCAAGAAAAAGAGGATTGAGCTGGACTTTTTAAAAGAAGATATTCCCATGCTGATGCAGGAGTCCAAGGAGGGGTTGGTCAGGGTCAAAAAGATCGTCCAGGACCTGAAGGACTTTTCCCATGTCGACGCCAAGCCGGATTGGCAAATGTCCAACATCAATCAAGGCATCGACTCGACCTTGAATGTGGTGAATAACGAGGTCAAGTACAAGGCTGAACTGGTTAAAAATTACGGCGACCTTCCTGAAGTCCAATGCATTCAATCGCAAATTAACCAAGTCATCATGAATTTGGTCGTCAACGCCGCACACGCGATCGGCCCTGAGCGCGGCACAATCATCGTGCGATCTGGTGTTGACGGTGATTGCGTGTGGCTTGATGTCTCGGATACCGGTTCCGGCATCCCGAAGGACGTCTTACCTCGTATCTTCGATCCGTTTTACACCACCAAGCCCGTCGGAAAAGGCACGGGGCTTGGCTTGTCGCTTTCGTACGGAATCGTGCAAAAACACAGCGGTACCATGACCGTTCAAACCGAGTTGGGAAAAGGGAGCACCTTTCGCGTGACACTCCCCATCCGACAACCAGGCTTGGCAGGCGCCTAGAAAGAAAACATGACTGATTCTGATTTGAGCAGCCCCCCCGAGGCGAAGGTGTTTACCATCCTGTGCGTCGATGATGAGCCCAACATTTTGTCTGCGCTGCGCAGGCTATTTCGGGGCAAAGGTTTTCAAGTGCGTACCGCAGAAGGTGGCAAAGCGGGCTTGGCCCTCCTGGAGACTGAAACTGTCGACTTGGTCATTTCAGACATGCGGATGCCCGAAATGGATGGGGCCGCATTTCTCGAACAGGTCTGCCTGCGTTGGCCTGACACGATGCGACTACTTTTAACCGGCCATGCCGACATCAACGCAGTCATAGACGCCATCAATCGAGGCGGAATCTACCGGTACATCACCAAACCGTGGGACGACAACGACATTGTCCTCACCGTTCGCCAAGCCTTGGAACGTCAAGCGATCGAGCAGGAAAACAAGCAACTTGTGGCCTTGACGAAGCGCCAAAATGAGGAGCTCAAAGCACTTAACTCAAGCCTTGAAGCCAAAGTTGAGGAGCGAACCGATGAGTTGAAAAGTGCCAATGACAGATTGAAAGCAAGCTTTCTCACATCCATTAAAGTGTTCTCCACCCTTCTCGAAATGCGCGGTGGCAATTTGGCAGGACATTCCCGTCGCGTCGCTGAACTCAGTCGACGCATTGCGGGGAAGATGGGGCTTGACAGCAAGCAGACCCAGGAAATATTTGTGGCCGCATTGCTTCATGAAATCGGGAAAGTCGGATTTTCCGATGAACTCTTGGCCATGCCGGTCGGCACCATGAAACATCCACAGCTTGCCATTTATCGCCGACACGCTGTTCAGGCCGAACATCTCCTGTTGCCATTGCAGGAACTTCGGGGGGCCTCCGAGATCATCAGCGCCCAATTTGAAAGATTTGATGGCACCGGCACCCCTGGTAGCGTTGCAGGCAAGGCCATCCCGATTGGCGCACGTATTTTGACCCTTGCCAGTGACTACGACAATATGCAAATCGGCGCGTTGACAGCCAGAAAACTAACGCAGGGGGATGCACAAATTTTCATCGTGCATGGAAGTGGGAATCGATATGACCCTGACGTGGTGGACGCCTTCACCGAAGTCACCACCGGGCCTGCACAATCTGAAGCCGGCAAAAATCCGGTCCGTGAGCTGGCGATTCCGGTCCGGAACCTACAAGCGGGCATGATTCTCTCACGAGATCTGCTGACCCCTACCGGCATCCTGATGCTCTCAGCGGACCATGTTCTGGATGGCCGCATCATCGGGCGAATCGTGGGGTTTGAACGATCTGCTGGGGCAGAATTGCTCGCCTATATAAAGCAGACCGATTAAAAATAGGGCCGCCCCAAGCTGACGGCACCCCGTAAACACTGTCGGTGGCGTAGCTGACTCAACCAGCGTTGAACTGAGCGAAAGCGGCGGGGTCCGTTTCAAGTTCTGCGCCGGGGTTTTCTACCCTTTTCCTTGTTTTTGACACCCTCGGGCTTTGCAGATTCCTTTCTAGGCGGGCGCTTTCCGGCGAGTGGTGCGCTGACCAATGGTTCCGAAATTTTTCTTGAAGATCGCGGAGAGTCTGCTCCATTTTTTCGGGCCGGTCGTTCAGTCGAATCACCGCCCATGTGCGCGTGCGAGCCATCCTTCATCCCGCGACGCAGTGCCCCATCGTCCTCGTGCAATAGTCGGAAGTCAATTCGGCGACCATCCAAGTCAACTCGGCTGACTTGCACTTGAACCTTTGATCCAATTGCGTATCGCATACCTGAGCGCTCACCGCGAAGTTCTTGGCGTGCTTCGTCGAATCTATAGTACTCGCCGCCTAGTTCCGTGATGTGTATCAACCCCTCTACATACATCGCATCCAAGGTCACAAAAACCCCGAAACTGGTCACAGAGCTCACCACACCACTGAATTCTTCTCCGAGATGCTCGTGCATGTACTTGCACTTCAGCCATGCCTCCACGTCGCGACTGGCTTCGTCGGCTCGCCGCTCATTGGCGCTACAGTGCAGTCCCGCAGCCTGCCATGCCTGCGTTTCAGGACTGAGTTTTTTCGGTTTTTCGCCATCCTGTTCTTTCGCGACCGCTCCTTTTTCAAGTCGGCGTGAAAGCTTAGCATGGGCCTCACCAGGCGTCGGCAACCCAGGGAGTTTGTACTTGGTCTTACCTAAGATCGACTTGATGACGCGGTGGACCAACAGATCCGGGTAACGCCGAATCGGGCTGGTGAAGTGGGTATAGGCGTCAAACGCCAATCCAAAATGCCCTCCATTCACCGGCGTATAAATCGCTTGCTGCATGGAACGCAAAAGCATGGAATGAATTTGCGCAGAATCAGGACGATCCTTGGTTGCATTCGCGATAGCCTGAAACTCACCCGGCGACGGGTCGTCGGAAATGGTCATACCTACCCCAGTGACTTTGAGGTAATTGCGAAGAATCTCTTTCTTTTCGGGGGTGGGACCTTCGTGGACACGGAACAATCCAGCGTGTTTACTTTGGGCAATAAAGTCCGCACTGCAAACATTTGCGGCGAGCATGGCCTCTTCAATCAGCTTGTGCGCATCGTTGCGCGTTCGGGGAACAATTCGCTCAATATGTCCAACTTCATCACAAAC
>JBBKVN010000372.1:0-4137 GCA_037968455.1 Rhodoferax sp. | reverse complement strand
GCCTGGTCTTCCGCGATAAGGATTCTTTTCATTTCCATCGTCCTAGGTCACATAGCGGGAGATTTTCTTACCTAAATGTTAGGTGATTGTGATGTTTGGACAGGCTCTCGTGATCTTGGGTGATCACAGTTAACCCATCGACCACCAACCTGACTCACACCATGATTGCAGCACAACCCGCCCACGCACCCTCCACCTTGTTTGGAATGCCCCAGTTTGATGGCTCCCAGCCATTGGCGCTGTGCTGGGACGACTTGCTGGAGCATCGGGAGTATCTGATCCGCTTTGCCAAGCGCAAGTTGCAGGATCCCGCCTTGGCCGAAGACTTGGTGCACGACGTCTTTGAAGCCGTGGTCACCGGGCGCGCCAGCTTTGCCGGCCGCTCCGCCCTGCGCAGCTGGTTGACAGCGGTTCTGAAAAACAAAATTGTGGATGTCATTCGTCAGCGGGTTCGGTTTGACAGTCTGGACAGCTCGGACGTTGATGGCGAGGCGACCGAGATGAGCAGCGATTGGGCGGGGCCAGACGCGCTGGCTGAACAGCGCCAACTGCTGCAGCACACCTTGCAGCGAATTGAGGTGCTGCCACAAGGGCTGCGCGATGTCATGCAGTTTCGGGTGTTGCAGGACGAATCCTCTGAGGAGGTCTGTGAGCGGCTGAATATCACCGAGTCGAGCCTCTTTGTACGCTTGCACCGGGCCCGCAAGCAGTTGCTGTGCTAGTTCGCTGCCGTGTGTAAGAAAACGGGCCGCCGGGGGACTAACCGCTATGCCTACGCGTTCCAGTGGGGCGCAAACAAACAGGGCCAATATGTGGAGGAGCGCCATCATGTTCAGACGATTGAAAGCTATTGCTCTGGCGGGGCTGGTCTCGCTGGGTCTGCTCAGTCAGGTGGTCGAGGCCAAAGAGGCACCGGTCTACACCTCGTTTTTCAGTAGCGTCGCCGTCAGCGGCTATGACACAGTGGCCTACTTCACTGACAAGAAAGCGGTCCTGGGCGATGCCAAGTACAAGGTCAACTATCAAGGGGCGGAGTGGCGGTTTTCCACCGCGGCGCATCGGGACGCTTTTTTGGCCGATCCTGCGCGCTACGCGCCGCAGTATGGCGGCTATTGCGCCTGGGCGGTAGCGCAGGGCTCTACGGCCTCGGCTGACCCTTTGCTCTGGCGCGTGGTGAACGACAAGCTGTACCTGAACTACGACGCTGATGTGCAGACCAAGTGGGATGCAAATATTCCAGCCTTCATTCAACAGGCCAACAAAAATTGGCCAACGGTACTCGGGCAGTAGCAGGCGGCCATGATGTATCGCGTCACTCCATCCTCGCAAGCGACGCCCCTGTTTGTTTGCCTTCGGTCACGCGCGGTTGGGGTCCAGGCCTCGGTCCATTTTTTGGCGTTGGCCCCGACATGAGCATGGCGCGAACCATCAGCGCTTTGGCGGTCGTGGCGACCACGCTGGGCTGTAGCCCGCCCAGGCCGAGATTGCCGGCTGAAGGCACGAATGCCTTGCGGCATTCGGTGCGCGTCGGTGAGCCGCTGAACGCCGCGGTGAGCTTCCTGATGGCGGGCACGGGCCAGCGCATGATTTTCATTCACGGCACACCCGGTTCAGCGCAGGACTGGGTGGACTACCTGAGCGAGCCACTGGTGGGGTCGCAATCGATGGCGCTTGACCGGCCCGGTTTTGGCGCCAGTGGCCCATCTCAGTCAGTCACCAGTCTGGCATCGCAAGCCGCAGCGGTTGTTGCCCTCTTGCCAGCCGATGGCGGCAAAGCCGTGCTGGTCGGGCACTCCTTGGGCGGTGCAGTGGCCGCCTGGGTGGCGGCGGAACACCCGGAGCGGGTCTCCGCCCTGGTGCTGATTGCGGCGTCATTGGACCCCGAACAAGAAAAGACTCATCCCTTGCAGCCCTTGGGCGAAATGTGGCCCGTGAGCGCGTTGCTGCCGCGTGCCATGCGCAACGCCAATCAGGAGTTGCTGGCGTTCAAGAATGAGCTGGAGGCACTGGCGCCGCAGTTGTCACACATTTCTGCCCCAACCGTGATTGTTCACGGCACCGACGATGCCTTGGTTCCTTTCGCCAACGTCGCCTACATGCAGGACAAGCTGACCGGGAGCGCGCAAGTCAAAACGATGGTGCTGCAGGGCCAAAACCATTTTCTTCCCTGGAATTCGGAGTCCCGCGTGCGAGAAGCCCTGTCCTGGGCCTTGCATGCAGGTGCCTGACATGTTGCCCACTTTTCTTTCCCCCATGGCCGCCTGGATCTCCGCCGCGCTGAGCGGCATGGCCGAGCCGTGGATCATTGTTGCCGCACTGGCCCTGACGACCTTGCTGCTGGAAGACGTGGCCATTGCTGCTGGCGTGGCGGTCGCCACACAAGGCGCGTTGTCGTGGGAATGGGCTTTTGTGGCGGTGGCGGGGGGCATTGCGCTGGGTGATCTGGGACTTTATGGTTTGGGTGTGGGTGCCAACCGGATTCCGTTGCTGCGTCGCAAGTACATCGATGGGCGCGAATCGAAGGCGCGAGACCTGCTTGCGTCGCGCCTGCCCAGCGCGGTCCTGATTGCCCGAGTGGTGCCCGGCCTTCGATTGATTACTTACACCGCTTGCGGATTTTGGCGGGCACCGTTGTGGCCATTCACGGCCTGGGTCTTCCTGGCTGTGGCTTTGTGGACTGCAGGACTGTTTTGGTTGAGCTCAGCGCTGGGTGATGTGATTGCCGACGTCTTGGGCATCCCCGCGCCGCTCGCCGTGGCCCTTCCCGTCATTGCGCTGGCGCTGGCCTTTCCGCTCTGGCGTTGGCTGAGACGCAGTGCCTCACTGGATTAAGAATTTATGGAAACCTTCACTGTCCCCATCCCAACCCTCGTACCAAAGCCGCATCAAGGCATGCCGCCTTTGGATCAGAGCGGCGCCCCCTTGAGCTTCTTTGAGTTCTGGCCCATGTGGGCGTTTTACCCGCCGGTATTTGTCTATGTCTTGTGGCTGATGGTTCGCTACCGCGGCGTCTTGCTGCCCACGGTTGCGAACCCTTCCTTTCCAGGCGGGGGCTTCTTTGGTGAGTCCAAGGCTGAGATTCTGGATCTGGCGGTCACCCATGCGCCCGATTGGGTAGCGCCCTTTGTGACGATCGACCGCCCTGAATTTAGGGCTGACCACCAGGCGCTGGAGTCATTGACGCAAGCGGCACTGGCCAAACTGACGGGAGCGGGCCTTGCCTTGCCGGTCGTGGCGAAACCTGATTTGGGCTGCCGGGGCGCTGGCGTGAGACTGATTCGAACAGAGGAGGCCTTGCGAGAGTATTTGTCCGCGTTCCCTGCCGGAGCGCGCCTGTTGTTGCAGCGCTATGTGGCGTTTGAAGGTGAGGCCGGTGTGTTCTATTGCCGTCACCCGGACGAGCCGACGGGACGGGTCCCGTCAATCACGCTTAAATATTTCCCCTATGTGCATGGCGATGGCGTTCGCACGCTGCGCGAATTGATTCTGGCCGACCCGCGCGCGGGCAGGTTGGCGCACCTTTACCTGCCACGTCACGCGGCGCGCCTCGGCACGGTGCCTGCCAAGGACGAGCCTGTTCGTCTGGCCTTTGCTGGCAGCCACAGTCGGGGCGCCATTTTCCGCAATGGAACCGATTTGGTGACCCCTGCCATGGTGGCCCGCTTTGACATGATTGCCAAAAGCATTCCCGAGTTTTACTTTGGACGTTTTGACATTCGGTTTGAGGACTTTGCCAGGGTCCAGCAAGGTGAGGGGTTCACCATTGTGGAAGCCAACGGCGCAGGTGCCGAAAGCACCCATATCTGGGATCGAAAAACGAACCTGCTCACCGCGTGGGCAGATTTGATGAAGCAATACCGCTTGCTATTTCAAATCGGCCGGGCCAATTTGGACCGCGGCTTCAAGCCTTTGTCCATCGCCGAATTTCGGCAATGGCACCGGCGCGAAAAAACACTGACGCCCCTTTATCCCTCGACGGATTGATTTGACATGCCCACCCCTTCCCATTCCCCCCGCCCCATTGATGCACTCTGGCAGTACAACATGGCCCTGTTGACCCAGACCACTGCGATGATTGACGCTCTGCAAGCGGGCGCGTCCCCCGCGTTTCAATATGCCCAATCGGTGGGGCCGCAT
>JBBKVN010000371.1:0-9618 GCA_037968455.1 Rhodoferax sp. | reverse complement strand
CTTTCATACCGGTTTGGCGCAAAAACCGTCATGAAACTGACATGAGAAGTGACTACTCTGAGCGCTTTCCTGAGCCCAACAAAAGGAGTCCCAAGTGAGCTCAATTCATGATGAAGCCTATGGCGAGCGATTGGCGCAAGACTTGTCAGACGCCTACGAGGAAGAACTCGAACTGGAGTTTGAGGACCGAAATATGGATGAGTTAACCCTCAGTTCCGCAGATCTGCACTCCAGCCAATACCGAGCCATGCGGCAACAGTACTTTCGGGAATTGTTTCGAATGCAAGCCGAATTGGTCAAGTTGCAAGACTGGGTGGTCAAAACTGGTCACAAAGTGGTGGTTCTCTTTGAGGGTCGGGACGCAGCCGGCAAAGGCGGGGTGATCAAACGTATAACTCAGCGGCTCAATCCGCGCGTGTGCCGCGTGGCGGCTCTTCCGGCCCCCAATACCAGAGAGCAAAGCCAATGGTATTTCCAGCGCTACGTGGCTCATTTGCCTGGCGCGGGAGAAATTGTCTTATTTGACCGCAGTTGGTACAACCGCGCGGGTGTGGAGCGCGTGATGGGTTTTTGCACCGACGAGCAGTATGAGGAGTTTTTCAGGTCAGTTCCTGAATTTGAAAAAATGCTGGTTCGATCTGGCGTTCAATTGATCAAGTACTGGTTTTCCATCTCAGACGAAGAGCAGCACCTGCGGTTCATGGGCCGCATTCATGATCCCCTCAAGCAATGGAAGCTCAGCCCAATGGACTTGGAGTCTCGGCGCCGCTGGGAGGACTACACCAAAGCCAAGGAAATCATGCTGGAACGCACGCACATACCCGAGGCGCCGTGGTGGGTGGTTCAAGCCGTGGACAAGAAAAAGGCACGCCTGAACTGCATTCATCACCTGCTTGGGCAAATACCTTACGGAGAGACTGAGCATCCGGCCATCGTTCTTCCCCCACGAGAACGCCACGACGACTATGTGCGTCAGGCCGTTGCCGCGGATATTTTGGTGCCGGCGGTCTACTAAAACAACTTTTCGCAGTCCAGGAGTTGGGCGCCCCTGACGAAGGCGGCCATGCCATGTGCAGTCCGTCAGGGCGAGACCTTGCCTGCGCCAACCTCCAATAACTATATTTATGACCCTATTGATCAACGAACGCCGCCGAATCTTGCTGCGTGGCGGCATTGGATTGGCCACTGGCGCCACAACGCCACTCTGGGCGCAAAACAAAAAAGGCGGCAATCCTTCCCAACCATTGGTCGTGGCCCAACTGGTGGACAGCAGCGCTGATCAACTTGATGTATCGCGCGATTTTCTGATTGGCTCACGGGCCGCCTGGCGGGACATTCACAACAAAGGCGGAATCAAAGGCCGCCAAGTTCAACATATGGTGCTGGATGTCGACAGCACTCCCGCTAGCATGCAGTTGGCCTTTGAGTCCGTCAGAGACACCGCCCCATGTGTCGCGCTGTGCGGCACTGCTGGTGACCGAGCGGCTATTCGGCTGATCGCAATGATTCAAAAGGAAAAACTTGAAATAGCCCACGTGGCTCCTTGGCTGCAAAGCGCAGACTGGGCACTGGACGACGTCACCTTTCCCATTTTTGCGTCACGGCAAGACCAGATTTCACAAGCAATCAAGTCCTTGGCGGTCATGGGTGTACCCGAAATCGGTGTGGTCTACGCATCCCGCCTTGAGCAAGAGCAATACCAGCGGGACGTGGAGCAGGCGGGGTTTCGCTTGAAAATCATCCTTAAATCGGTCAAATTGACCAGCGACTTGGCCACTATGGGCCAACGTTTGCCGGCAGACACGCCTCGTATCTTGCTGTTTGTGGGCGGAACTCCAGAGTTGGTTCAATTCCTGGGAGGGGCAGACCAGCAAGCACGGCGCCACTATGTAGTGGCGCTTGCCAATGTGAATCTTCAAACCATGATGCAAATGGGCGCCACCCAACACACCCCCATCATGGCCACTCAAGTCGTGCCGATGGTCAATTCACCCATGTCCATTGTGAAATCCTACCGACAGGCCTTGCTCCGGCTTTTTGATGAGCCACCCACCCCTCAAAGTCTGGCGGGCTACATATCTGCACAATACACAGCCCATATCTTGGGGCAAATTGAGGGTGCGCCCACCCGTCAAAGCGCCCTTGCCGCTTTTCGCAGGCGCGCAAGCGTTGATTTGGGCGGGTTCCAGGTGGCCTTTCAGGACAAGCGGAGAAGCAGCAGTTACGTCACTCAAAGCATGATCACGTCAGACGGTCGTTTGATCGGATGAGCGCTGTCAGCCATCGGCTAGCAGAGCCGCCAATGCTATGCTGAGCGCTGCAATACAGGTACACACACAAATGACAAATGGAACCCGCCTGGCGGCAGTTGACTTGGGATCAAACAGCTTCCGGCTCGAAATTGGGCGCGTGGACCACGGGCAGTTTTACCGTACCGAATATCTGAAGGAAACCGTTCGCCAAGGTGGCGGCCTTGATGAGGAACGCAACCTGACTCCAGAGGCCATGCGGCGCGGTTGGGATTGTCTGGCTCGATTTGGCGAGCGCCTGTCGGGATTTGGCGTAGGCCAAGTGCGTGCAGTTGCCACTCAGACTCTGCGCGAAGCCCGAAATCGGGACGAATTCCTGGGTCGCGCCAACGAAGCGCTTGGATTTCCCATCAACATCATTTCCGGCCGAGAGGAGGCCCGCCTGATTTATCTGGGTGTGGCCGAGACCCTGCCTCAAAGTGACGAGCGACGCTTGGTGATCGACATTGGCGGACGGTCCACGGAACTGATTCTGGGGCAAGATCACGCTCCCAAGGTCATGGAGTCTTATCGCGTGGGCAGTATCGCCTGGTCAACACGTTATTTCCCGGATCAGCAATTCACGCCGCACGCCTTTCAAATGGCGGAGATCGCGGCCAAGGCGGTGCTGGACGAGGCGCTTAACGTCTATCGGCGCGACACCTGGGACGTGGCCTACGGGTCAGCGGGCACGGTGAACGCGGTGGGTGACGTGTTGGCGGCGTCGGGTTGGCCATCGGGCTCTATTTCCCGGGACGGCCTCGATTGGCTTCTAAGCAAGCTACTCAGTGCCCAAAGCGCTGACCGGCTGCGACTTCCCGGCATGAAAGATGACCGACGCCCCATCATCGGTGGTGGTCTAAGCATTGTTCGGGCGCTCTTCGACCTACTGCAAATTGACAAGCTGGAGCATGCCACGGGTGGGTTGCGCCATGGCCTTTTGTATGACTTGAACGGTGGTGAAAAGGGCCAGACCGATGTTCGAGCCCAATCCATTCAAAGACTTGCATCAAAGTTTGGCACTGACCGCGCCCATGGAGAGCGGGTGGCCAAGGCCGCGGACCATTTCCTGGGATTTTTGTTAGATGAAGCTTCATCTCCGGGCTCCGTATTTGCCGAAATCCCAAGGCAAACACTGGGTTGGGCCTCCCTGCTCCATGAAATCGGCAGCCATGTCTCCCACAGCGATCACCACAAGCACGGCGCCTATATCTTGAGCCACGCCGATGCGATGGGTTTTTCAATTTCCGAACTCCAGGGACTCAGCATGTTGGTCTTGGGGCAAAAAGGCAAACTGAAAAAGCTCGCGCTTGATTTCGAGAATGAAGGCCTGATGCACCAGTTACTGGCCTTGCGTCTGGGCGTCGCCGTCTGCCACGCCCGACGTGACCCGGACATCACCGGTTTAAGCCTGTCCATTGACCGCGCTGCCTCAAGGCGCTTTAACCTCACCTACTCAGCCTCATGGGCCGAGTCATTTCCTCAGTCGGCTTACCTGCTGAGAGAAGAAGCGGTGGCGTGGCAACGCACGCCCTGGGCGTTGACAGTTACGCAACGCTGACCACTGAAGGGTCGCGCACCAGCAGGCCCTGCCCCCGCGTTTTTGCGTCGTGTTTCGCGCGGGCGGCCTCGGAGGCCACTTGCTCTGCATTGCCAAACAAGCCAGGAGTCACTTTCACCGCGCCAATGGAAATCGTCGTCAACGGGAAAAACCGATGCACGCCGTGGCGATCCTCGGCCTCAATACCTCCGGCCTCGCGGGCCGGCAAATCAAACAGTTCCACCGCCGCCAGAGCGAAATCATCCACGATACGCTGGCACTGACATTCCCAATCGGCGCTTTGGTAGAGGATGATGAAATCATCTCCACCCACATGGCCAACAAAATCTCTTAAAGGATCACAATGCGCCTGTCCCAGGCGGGCCACGAGACGGATCATTTCGTCGCCTCGCCAATAGCCATACTGATCGTTAAACGGTTTGAAATTATTCAAATCGGCATAACACGCCACAAACGGTGCCTTGGCGGCCAATAGCCGCTCAATGTGCTGACTAATTGGAATGTTGCCTGGCAAAAACGTCAAGGGGTTGGCATGGCGTGCAGCCTCAATCCGCGTCTCCATGACAGAGCGAACCAGTTGATCCCCCGTGCCCAGCCCCGCGTAGCGGCCGTTTTCCGTGACGATGAAACCGTCGGCCAAATATCGCTGATCGGTGGAAGTCAAGATGCCAATCAATTCATCGACATTGTGGTTTCTCTCGATCAGCCGAGGTGCGGCATTGGCATGTGCCACGCAGGGCTTCGCGCCACACACCTCGCGGTAATACAACTTGGTGTACTCGTTCAAGAATTTCGCACGGTTGATGATCCCGACCGGTCGGTCATGATCCACCACGGCGACGGCATGCAGATCGGGCTGACCCAAGAAAATTGCGGCCAAGGCGTCGTTCGTGGTGTGAAGGTCGACCACAGGGGCGGCAACAGCGGAAATCTGTTTGAGTTGACCCGAAGTCGCGCTGCGTCGCATTTCCGGGTAGATGGAAACCCGGCGATCCTGAATGGCAGCCCGCACCACCGCGCCGACTTCCCGCAGCGGGGCAAGCGCAGGTCGCCCCAAAAAGTAGCCTTGCCCATAGGCAATTCCAAGGTCCCTCAAGACCCGCAGATCGTCTTCTGTTTCTATGCCTTCAGCCACGAGGGCGGTGTCAAAAATCGCTGCAATCTGCTGCAGGGCCTGAATGGTTTTGACCTTGTCAGCATGGCGACTGATGTCTTTGGTGAAATACTTGTCAATCTTCACAATCTCGGGCTTGAGTTGCGACCACAGTCGCAAGCTGGAGCGGCCATCGCCAAAGTCATCCAACGCCAGCGACACGCCGGTCTCGCGAATTTGACTGACGACGTCAGCCAAGCAGTCCATGTCGCTCACCCGTTCGTGCTCGGTAATCTCAAGCACCAACAAGCGAGGCAGGACACCAAATTGCTGAATCATGTGCAGCAGACACTCACGCCCGCATTGCTTCATGACTTGCACCAGCACTTCGGCGCTGATATTCACAAACAGGCGCCCTGGCTGCTGCAACGCGCCCCAGCGCTGCAACGCCACTGACACACACTGGCTTTCAAACTCAAAGTTGAGTTTTTCCCGCGCGGCGGCGGCCAGGAGTGCATCGGGCGAATGAAGCAAGGTGCCCTCAGGCCCACGGATCAGTGATTCGTGGGCATACACCGCGCCATCCGACAGCGCCACAATGGGTTGGAAAACGGGGTTTATTCCCTGCCCGTGCATGAGGCGGCCCAATGTGCCCAAGCCGCGCTGTAGGGCACCGGATCGCATCATGGTCAAAACGGACGGCACACACCGCGATTCCCGCCGACTCTTGCACTTCGAGGGCGACGGCACAGGTCGCAAAGCGACCAAATTCTCCAACGAGACTGGCTTCATATTGTTTTAATTCAAATGAGAATTAGTTTATGAATTCTGCGTGACAAATTCGTGACAAAAATGCTTCACACCAAGTCGAACGTGTCACGCCACAAGTTGAATGCCGACCAAGCCGCACGATGGGAGAAGCGCGCTCGAACGCCGGGGGACGAAACAAGGACAATCTGCGGCTGACAGCGCTGAAACGCAAAAAAGCCCGCCAAAGCGGGCCTTCTGCAATACAACCGTGCACTTGACTTACTGCAAGGGCACTCCAGTCTTGGCTTGTAACTCTTCACGGGTCACGCCTGGCGCAATTTCTACCACCTTCAAGCCGTGGGGCGTCACGTCCAGCACCGCGAGGTCGGTGATGATGCGGTCCACCACACCCACGCCGGTCAATGGCAGGGTGCAACTGGGCAGAATTTTCAGGTCAAACGTGCCGTCTTTTTTCTTGGCCACATGCTCCATCAGCACAACGACGCTCTTGACGCCGCCCACCAGATCCATCGCGCCGCCCATGCCTTTGACCATCTTGCCCGGGATCATCCAGTTGGCCAGATCGCCCTTCTCGCTCACCTGCATGGCACCCAGAATACTG
This sequence comes from Rhodoferax sp., assembly GCA_037968455.1. Lineage (GTDB taxonomy): Bacteria > Pseudomonadota > Gammaproteobacteria > Burkholderiales > Burkholderiaceae_C > Rhodoferax. Next base: position 3,304 of record JBBKVN010000371.1, on the reverse strand, counting down.
AGGTTGATCTTGCCGCCGCGAATCATGGCAAAGCTGTCGTGGCTGCCGAAAATGCTGGAGCCTGGGAGTGTGGTGACGGTTTGTTTACCCGCGTTGATCAAATCAGCATCCACCTCATCTTCGGTAGGGAACGGGCCAATGCCTAGCATGCCGTTCTCGCTTTGCAACCAGACTTCAATATCCGGGTTCACAAAATTAGCTACCAGCGTAGGCAAGCCAATGCCCAGGTTGACGTAAAAACCGTCTTGCAATTCTTTCGCCGCAATGGCGGCCATTTGGTCGTGTGTCCAAGCCATGATCAAACTCCTGCTTTCTCGGTGAGGGTGCGTTTCTCGATGCGTTTTTCCGGGGTTGCATTCAGCACAATGCGGTGCACATAGATACCGGGCAAATGCACGGAATCGGGATCAAAGGTGCCGGTTTCGACAATCTCCTCGACTTCCACCACAGTGATCTTGCCCGCCATGGCCACAGCGGGGTTGAAGTTGCGCGCCGTGCGGCGGAACAGCAAGTTGCCACTCTTGTCAGCCTTCCAGGCCTTGACCAATGAAACCTCTGGCAACAAGGCGTGTTCCATGATGTAGGTGTGACCGTCAAATTCACGAGCCTCTTTACCCTCGGCGACCAGCGTTCCTACGCCTGTGCGAGTGTAAAACGCGGGAATACCGGCACCGCCAGCCCGCAGCTTTTCTGCCAAGGTGCCTTGAGGAGTGAATTCCAGCTGCAATTCTCCGGCAAGATACTGGCGTTCGAACTCTTTGTTCTCGCCCACGTAGCTGGAGATCATTTTCTTGATTTGACGCGTCTCCAACAGTTTGCCTAAACCGAAACCGTCCACGCCCGCGTTGTTGGAGACAACGGTGAGGTCTTTGACACCCGTGTCGCGCAAAGCGTCAATCAAGGCTTCAGGGATGCCGCACAGGCCAAAGCCGCCCACAGCCATCAACTGGCCATCTTTGACAATGCCGTCCAGCGCGGCGGCGGCACTTGGGTAAATCTTGTTCACGGGTCAACCTCCAAATTTGAAACAACGAAGAAATAACGCATGGACGATACTACCTAACCACATACGTAGTATCTCGTAAAGTACAAACCCTTAGCTCACGGGCACCGTTCTCAGTACAACATTGCACCATGGAAATTGACTACCGACTTGCATTTGAATTCGCCCCCGTTGGCATGGCACTGTCCCGAAACCGGGCCATGGTCGACTGCAACCGCCGCCTGTGTGACATGTTTGAGGTGTCTCGAGAGCTGCTGGTGGGTGAGTCATTTCAAGTGCTGTACCCCAGCGCCGTTGAGTTTGAGCGAACTGGGTCCCGCATTGCGCCGATATTGAATCAACATGGTACCTACGCGGACGACCGCATCATGAAACGCGCCAGCGGTGAGACCTTTTGGTGCCATGTGACGGGCCGGGCCCTGAACCCCGTTGCGCCGCATGAGGCGGGTATCTGGACATTTGAGGATTTGAGTTCGCGTCGCCCGGTCAAGGCGGAACTCACTGCGAGAGAAAGGGAGGTTGCAGCCCATTTGATGGATGGGCTCACCTCCAAGGAAATTGGACGGGCTTTGAGCATCAGCCACCGCACGGTTGAAATCTACCGCGCCCGGCTGATGCGAAAGTACAAAGCCTCCAACGCCAGCGACCTGGTTCACAAGTTGATGGCGGGTTGACCTTAACCGCTCTCAAAAAGTGAGCTGCTTGCGCTTATGACGCATGGGCTAGAGGCCATTTTAACCAAAAGAAATCAAGGACGAACGACAACCTCGTCACGGACCATCTTGACGCCTTTGGTATCGTGGGCGATCTGGTGCGCAGTGATTTTCTCTTCATTGCTCTTGGCAAAGCCGGACAACAAAACCGTTCCATTCAGGGTTTCCACACTGATGGCGTTGGCGGCAACGAGCTTACTTTCAACAAACTTGGCTTTCACGGCGGTGGTGATGGCTGCATCGTCCACGTAGGAGCCCACTGTTTGTTGGCCTCGTGTTACCGCACAACCTGTGGCGGTCAACAAAACAACAGCGGTCATCGCAGCGGCAAGGGTATTTCGAATCATCATGAGAATCCTCCTGTAAAAAATTTGACAGATTGGGCGAGCAATGATCACCACTACCCAATCACCAAACTGGCAATCCCGTGTAGAACCTGTCCACACGGCTTTTTATATTACACCCCTTTAGACCGCTGTGCCGGGTCGCCGGCAGGCGCGCCAGAAACAGTGCATCCAAAGCAAGCCCCGGTAAGATGGTTGTCTACGGTCGACCCCGCCATGCCAACTGCGATGGCCCCTCCCCGACCCGGCCAAGCCGGCCCCGCTCTGCATTCTTTGCAGCCTGCAACTACCGCAAAGTACACCGCCATGAAGCCTCTCTCACGCTGGTTGATTCCCCTTCTTCTGCTCCTCGGCCTTGCCACAGTGGCTTACCTTTGGTGGCAAAGCCAGACGCCGCCGGTCACGCCCGTTCTACCCGGTCAAGCCGTGGTTTCAAGCCCTGTTGCACCGACAACCGCGCAGGCCGCACCCGAGCCCACGCCCATGCCGGCGCCTGCCGGCCCGCTGTACCCCATCGAAGCGGTTCAATCGGAAATCGTTGCACCCAATCCTGAACCCTTGCCCCCCTTGGCTGACGCCGATGCGCCCATCAAAGACGCGTTGGTGGAGTGGCTGGGTCGCCCGTCCGTGCTCACGTTTTTGCAGTTGGATGGGTTTGTGCGCCGCGTCGTTGTGACGGTAGATAACCTGTCTCGGGGCCACGCCGCCGCGCGCTTGTGGCCGGTGGTGCCCACCCCCGATCGTTTCATGGTCACCCAACAAGGCACCGCCACGCTGCTGGCTGACAGCAACGCGGCGCGCTACCGCCCTTTCGTGCAATTTGCCAGCGGCCTCAACACCGCCAAAGCGGCCGCGTTTTATTCCAAGTGGTATCCGCTGTTTCAATCTGCCTACGAGGAGCTGGGCTACCCCGGCAAATATTTCAATGACCGGTTGGTTCAGGTCATTGACCAAATGCTGGCCACGCCGGAGCTCACCGGGCCAGTGAAGCTGGTGCTGACCGAGGTCAAAGGTTCGGTGCCCACCATACGGCCGTGGGTGCGTTATGAATACGCGGACGCCGCGCTGGAAGCCCGTCCCGCCGGGCAAAAAATGTTGATGCGCATGGGCACAGAAAACTCACGTGTTTTGAAGGCCAAACTCCAGGAGTTTCGCCAACTGATCGGGCCGCGTCCCGCCCAGTAACGCGATCGTCAGGCCGCGGGTGGCGCGTCGACCACTTCGGCAGCGGTTCGGAATGCCTC
>JBBKVN010000370.1:0-6882 GCA_037968455.1 Rhodoferax sp. | reverse complement strand
GCTTAGTAGCTGCTACGACCACCGCCGTAACCGCCGCCGCCGCCGCCGCCGAAGCCGCCGCCACCGGTACGTGGAGGACGCGCCTCCATTGGGCGGGCTTCGTTCACGACGAGACCACGTCCACCGTATTGCTGACCGTTCATGCCGTTGATAGCTGCTTGTGCTTCTGCATCGCTGGCCATTTCAACAAAGCCGAAACCTTTAGAGCGGCCGGTGTCACGTTCCATCATGACTTTGGCGCTGGTAACGGTACCGTGTGCGGCAAAGGCTTGCTGCAGGTCTTCATCACGGAAAGAATATGGCAGATTGCCTACGTAAAGTTTGTTGCCCATGAAAGGACTCCTCAAAATAACTCAAAACGCGATGGAGTCCAAAACCGCTATTAACCCGAAATCAGCAAACCAATGAAGACTTAAAGCAGACGCGAAACTGACTAATCACCGCAAACCCGTACCACCGATTTTCGGCAATACAAGCGCATTATGCGTCAACTTCAATAAAAAGCACTATTTTTTTAAAAATTTCCCGACCTGATGTCATCAACGTGCTTGTTCGCTTGGCAGCCTTGTCGTCGCGGGGGTATCCGGTCCATTGGGCGTGGCTGTTGATGTCGGTGCGTCGTCGCCTTCGTAGTTGCGCCACTGGGCCATCGCGTTTCGCATGGTGAGCATCTGGCGTTCGAATTTCGGGCAGGCGACGCACATCGCCATGTGCATGCGCACAGCCAGTCGCTCGCGCCAATCCAAAGCGCGGTCTTCCCCGGCAACCACCAAGGCGGTGATTTCTTTGCAATTTTTCAGAAAAGGCATCATGGTGTGGCGGACTTGGCAAACCAGTTCAGTTCCAGGCATTCCCGCAGGCGCAAACGCGCACGGTGGAGCTGGACGTAGAAGTTGGTCGAAGTAATGTCCAACTCCTTACAAATTTCTTCACTCGAGAGTTCCAGCCATTCCCGCATCAAAAACAAGCGTCCTTGGGCCGCGGGCAGCTTGGTGGTGCAAGCATCGAGCATTTCAAAGAACTGACGACTGGACAAGTCTTGCTCCGGGTTGCCCCAGTCGGCCGGGCGCTCGGCGAAATGGCCATTGGCTTTGAAGCCCAAATAGTCCAGCGGATCGGCATCGTCGTCGGCACCGGGGTCCAAACCACTGATTTCCCGGCTGTGATGACGCAGAGCATCAATCACCTTGTGCTTCAAAATGCCAATCAACCAGGTCTTCAACTGCGACCGATTGCCGAAACTTTGGGGCTTGGCCAAGGCCGCTAACACCGTTTCAGACACGGCGTCTTCCGCCCACGCGTCGTTTCTCAGCTGCAGCCGGGCAAAGCGCATTAAGTAGAGGCGATGTTCAAGCAACTGCTGCTCAAAAGTCGAAGGGGCGCTGATGCTCATGGTGTGGCGCAGTGTAAAGGGAGAGCAGATCGGAAAAGGGGGTTGGAGCAAGCGTGCGCGATTCGGCCGAAATTTCAAGCGCCATGTAAGAAAGCGGACTACGCTTGGACTAAACCGCTACCAGCCTGTCAATTCGCAGTGCCAATGACTTGAATCAGGCCGGTTTTTTCAATTTTGAGTTTTAAGGAGTATTTCAAATGAACCAACGTGCCATGATCGCCGCCGCAGCCGCTTCCCTGATGTCTCTCGCCATGGTTTCCATGCCGGCTGCCGCGCAGTCCAAAGACAAATGTTTTGGCATCGCCAAAGCGGGTCAGAACGATTGCGCCAGCATTTCCGGCGTGCACTCCTGCGCCGGCCAGTCCAAAGTGGACATGGACAAGGGCGAGTGGAAATATGTTGCCAAAGGGACTTGCAAGGACATGGGCGGCCTGTCCATGGACGAAGCCAAGATGATGAAAAAAGGCTAATCGCCCCGTTGACTGAGCACCCTTGCCGCCTGCACCCATGACCCCGCCACAAGCAGACGTCTCAAATCTTCAGCATTCGTTGGTGGGCGTGGGCTGGCGGCAACCTCATTACGGCGAGTTGCTGCAACAGCCGCCGCCTCTGGGTTTTCTTGAAGTCCATTCCGAAAACTTTTTTGCCCCCGGTGGTGCCGCCTTGTCCGTGCTGGAGCAGGGACGAGCCCACTACCCCATCAGCTTGCATGGTGTGGGGCTGTCTTTGGGTTCGGCCGCAGGGCTCGACCCTTGGCATCTGGACCAATTGGCCCGCTTGGTGAATCACATCGACCCGGTTCGCGTGAGCGACCACGCCAGTTTTGCCCGCGGCGGCTTCAAAGGTGCCACCGTGCACGCATCCGATTTGCTGCCGATTCCCTTCAGTGCCGAGGCCTTGAACGTGTTGAGCGCCAACGTGCAGCAGGTGCAAGACCGCCTGCAGCGCCGCTTTTTGGTGGAGAACCTGTCGAGCTACCTGAACTGGTCGCCCGATCCGAACGAGCCAGCCCTGCAAGAACCCGATTTTCTAAGCGCGCTGGCGCGTCGCACGGGGTGTGGCTTGCTGGTCGACGTGAACAACATTTATGTCAACGCCTTGAACGCCCAGATCAACGGCGAGCAAGGGGACCCCGTGCAGCATTGCCTGCGCTGGCTGGATGCCATTGCCCCGGCCTATGTCGGTGAGATCCACCTGGCGGGTCATTGCCGGGTGCAACCCGCGCCCGGCGAAGAGGCCTTGGGCGAGATCGTCATTGACGACCACGGCAGCCGGGTGTGCAACGAGGTATGGCAGATTTACGCCCATGCCATCGCTCGTTTTGGTGCCGTGCCCACCTTGATTGAATGGGACACCGACATTCCGACCCTGGACGTGCTCCTGGCCGAGGCTGCCCACGCCCAAGCGGTCTTGAGCGCAACGCTGGAGGTGACCGCATGAATTCGCTCGCCGCCCAGCAGCAGGCTTTGCTGGAAACCCTTTTTGAGCCATTCTCCATAAATGCTACTAAGTTGATAGCTACTTGCGAAGGTAGTACGGACGCCAGAGGCCTAAAAGCTTATCAAGCCAACGGCCACATGCTGGCCGAACGGTCCGTGCAAGCCGCCTTCCCGGTGCTGGTGCAACTGATTGGGGACGAGAACTTGCCCGGCATGGCCCGTGCTTTCTGGCATGCGCACCCGCCCCAACGCGGTGATCTGGCGCAGTGGGGCGCCGAGCTGCCCGAATTCATTCGGGCCAGCGAACAGTTGGCAAGTGAACCTTATCTGGCCGACGTCGCCGCCGTGGAGTGGGCCTTGCATGTCTGTGCAGGCGCGCAGGACCAGGCTGCGGACCCGGCCAGTTTTGGCTTGCTGATGCAACACGACCCGCTCGAGCTGCAACTCCAACTCGCCCCCGGTTGCGCCGTTTTTTCCAGCGCCTGGCCGGTGGCCAGCATTCTGGGCGCGCACCTGTCGCAGGTACCCAGTTTTGACGACGTTCGCGAGCGCTTTCGCGCCGGTACCGGGGAATCCACCCTGGTCTGGCGGGAAGCTTTCCGCCCCCGTTTGCGCGAGGCGCTGGCCGGCGAGGCGAATTTGATCACCGCGCTGCGGCAGGGCCACTCCCTGGGCGACGCGCTGGAACACGCGCCCGACCTTGACTTCAACACCTGGTTGCCCCTGGCGGTGCAGACCCAGCTGCTGCTGGGCGCTGCCCTGATGCTGCGATAAGCGCCTGTCTCAAGAAAAACACATGAACGCACTCTCCTCCGCCTCCCCCCGGCTGCGCGCTGAATCGTTACCGGCCCGCATGGTCACCCTGTTTGACTTCGGCGCCAGCGTGCTGGACCGGTTTCAATCCCTGGCGGCCCTGTTGGCGCGCTTGTACGTGGCGCAGGTTTTTTTCCTGTCGGGCCTGACCAAGCTGCGTGACTGGAGCGTGACGCTGTTCCTATTTCAGGAAGAGTACAAGGTGCCTTTTCTCTTACCGGAGCTCGCTGCCGTGATGGACACAGCTGGCGAATTGGCGCTGCCAGCGCTCTTGGTGCTGGGCTTGGGCGGACGATTTGCCGCCTTAGGCTTGTCCGTGGTGAACGTGGCGGCGGTCGCGTCACTCTCTGAAATCGCCCCGGCGGCGCTGCAACAGCACATCACCTGGGGCGTGCTGCTGGCTGCTTTGGCGAGTTACGGCTGCGGCCAATGGACGGCGGGCCACTTGATCGCCAAGCGCTGGCGCTGAAACCGCCGCGCCCAAGCGGCGTGCACAATAATTGGCCATGACGACTGCCTCCCGTTCGCCCCCCGCCCAAAAACCGCGCCGCCTCGGCTGGCGACTGACGCTGGGCTTTGGCCTGCTGCTGGTCTTGATGTTGCTGGCGCTGGCGCTGGCAGGCGTTCAGATTCGCACGATGACGGTGCAAACCCAGCGCTTTGCCACCGAGGACATGCAGCGCCTGCTGCGAGTGCAAGCCTTGTCGCTTTACACCGAGGGCGCCTCCAACGCCCTGCTGCGCCTGATGAATGCGCCGCGTCAGAACCGGGTGGAGGAATACGCTGACGTTGATGACCGCAACCGCCGCATGGACGGCATCGTGGCCTCGCTGTCAGACCAACTTGACGACTCCATGCAGGAACAGACCTTGCAACGCTTGGTGGCCGCGCGCGCGGCGTACTTCACCGCTTTTCTGGCCACCGTGGACGAGGTTGAAGCGGACAACAACGCCGGGGCGATGCAGGCCTTCACCGAGCAGGTGCGTCCCGCGCTGAGCGAAATGCTGGCCGCCTCCAACACCCTGGTCAACCGCGAGCGTGAACGCATTGAAGAACAGGCCGAAGAAGCGCAACGCCAGTTAGTGCAGTTGGCCCGGTGGGTCACCGCCCTGTCCGCGCTGGCCGTTGCGCTGGCGGCATGGCTAGCATGGCGCACCACTCGCAGTGTGGTCGACCCATTGGCGCAACTAGAGACCGTCGCACTTCAAGTTGCCGCTGGCGACTATTCCACTCCTCGACTTGCCACCAGCGCCGTGGAAGTCAACCGGGTTGGTCAGGCACTGAGCACCATGACCGGCGCCATTGCCGCACGGGAACGCGAAATCGAACGCTTGGCCTTTCGCGACCCCTTGACCAACTTGCCCAACCGCACGTTTTTGCTGGAACCTGCCGCGCGGCGCGCCATTGGCAACAACGTGCTCATGATGCTGGACCTGGCGCGGCTGAAAACCATCAACGAAACACTGGGCTTTGCCACGGGCGACACCCTGATCAAGGAAGCCGCCCAGCGCCTGAGCGCAGTCGTTGCGGCCGGGGAGTCCGACGGCACACTGTCGCAGGCGCCCAAGGGCCGTGGCCCCGTGGTGGCCCACCTGTCGGGCGGGCGCTTTGCCGTGTCTTTCTTCGCCCCCGACCGGCCCACTGCCGAGCGCCTGCATGCCCAGGTGCTACTGGCCATGGCCGAGCCGACAATCTGCAGCGGCCACAGTGTGGACCTGAGCTGGGCGGTGGGCCTGGCGGACTCGCCCGCTGAGGCGCCCCTGGATACGCCGGCCCTGATGCGCAATGCCGAAATCGCGCTGCATGCGGCCAAACGAGCTGCAATGGGCCTGGCCTGGTACAGCGAAGCACAGGAGGCCGCGCGCCTGAGCCATTTGGGTCTGCTGTCTGACTTGCGGGTGGCCGTAGCCGACTCGCAACTTCAAATGTGGCTGCAGCCCAAGTTTTCACTTACGTCTGGACTGGCGGTCGGCGCCGAGGCCTTGGTGCGCTGGCAGCACCCGCAGCGCGGCTTTGTGTCGCCCGCCGAGTTTGTGCCTTTCGCCGAACAAACGGGCTACATCGGCCTGGTGACCCATTGGATGCTCCAACGGGCCGTGCAAACGCTGGCGCAATGGGCCACCACGCAGCCCGCCCTCAGCATTGCGGTGAACATCAGCACGCGCGACTTGCGCAACCCGCAGTTCTGCGCCGACATTCAGGCCTTGATAAGCGAACACAGCGTGAACCCCGAGCGCCTGCGGCTGGAAATTGTGGAAAGCGGGTTGATGGAAGACCCCCAACGCAGTATTGCGGTGCTGCAGGGTCTGCGCTTTCTGGGCGTGCAGTTGTCGATTGATGACTTCGGCACCGGCTACTCCTCACTGGCTTATCTGCAGACCTTGCCAGTGAGTGAGCTGAAAATTGACCGCAGCTTTGTCGACCGGATTGACCAGCTGCCCGGCACCCAGCGCCTGTTCAAAACCATGGTGGAAATGGGCCATGGCATGGGCCTGACGGTGACCGCAGAAGGGGTGGAGACCGAGGCCGAGCGCGCCACCATCACTGCGCTGGGTTGTGACGTGATGCAGGGCTATTTGGGCAGCCGCCCCTTGCACGGGGCGGCGCTGCAGACCTGGTTTGAACAATTGCCGCACCGCACCGCCAGCTAACGCGGCGGAGGCATTTTTATATGCGAAAAAGGCCACCTGCGCTGGTGGGGTATGCGGGAGTAGCTATATAAAACATAGCAAACCCCAAAACCACCTTCCGCCTGACACCTATTCCGACCAAATTTAGTCGTAAACGGAGGGAATACCTCTGTGGGGATTTGGCAAGGTGTGCTTCCCTGGACTGGAAAAAATGCGACCCGCGCCTTTACGGCACTCGCCTTGGCCACCATTTACCTCAGCCGCCAGCGGTTGATGGCACAGGTGCGCCCATGAGGGCGTCAAGTGGGATAAACGCCCACGTCGACCCCCTAAGGGGCCAACAGACAGGAGCGACAAAACCAGATTTCTTCGATTTTTCGCGGTCAATAGCGATCGATGCTGCGTGGATGGCACCTGTTCAGCGTGGCCTTGGTTGAGTCAATGTCGGGCGGAAATGAATGCCGGCATTTCAAACTGAACTCTTGCCAGCCTGGAACCTTATTTTTCTGGTCTCCAGGTCGTAAAAGACAAGGCTTTCGCTGCGGCGCGCAAGTGATCGCGAACCTGCGCTAGATCGGGGCCAATATGGCGGTCAATGCGGCGAATG
>JBBKVN010000369.1:0-3024 GCA_037968455.1 Rhodoferax sp. | reverse complement strand
CAGTACGGCTTTACCCTCCAGTTGCTGCCCGTGGCTGCGCCTGGCGTGGAGCAAAAAGCCACCTGGTTGCAGGTACGTCGTGAACAGCCTGACTACATGATTCTCCAGACTTGGGGTGTTATGACCGGCACCGCTATCAAGGAAGCCCAGGCGGTTGGCTACTCGCGTGAAAAAATGTTTGGCACTTGGTGGTCGGGCGCCGAGCCTGATTTGAAAGATGTGGGTGAAGGTGCCAAGGGCTACAGCGCGGTCATGATGCAACATGGTGCTGAGCCCCAGTCCGCTGTGGTGAAGGACATCATGGAGAAAGTGCACTCCAAAGGCGAAGGCGCTGGCCCCAAGGATGAGGTTGGCAGCGTGTTGTATATGCGCGGGGTGGTGGGCGCCATGTTGGCCACTGAAGGCGTTCGTGCCGCTCAGGAGCGTTTTGGCAAAGGCAAGGTCATGAACGGGGAGCAGGCCCGCTGGGGTTATGAAAACCTGAATCTGACGCAGGCCAAGCTGGACGCGCTGGGTTTCAAAGGTGTGATGCGCCCGGTGTCTACCAGTTGCGCTGACCACATGGGTTCGGCGTGGACACGTGTTCATACCTGGGACGGCAGCAAGTTTGTCTGGTCGTCAGACTGGTTGCAGGCTGATGAGCAAGTGATCAAACCGCTGGTCAAAGCGTCTGCTGACAAGTATGCCGCCGAGAAGAAACTGACACGCCGCGCCCCTGCGGATTGCCAGTCCTGATCGATTGATCGCCGCCCCCTTTGTGGATCACAAGGGTGGGCTTGGGTTGGCGACTTCCCCAAGTCGCCAACTGAAAGGCGTGGCAACTGGCCTTTCAGTTGGTCTCAACCAAACTACACGGATTCATTCATGAGCACACCGAACATCGTTCTCAACGTCAATGGCATTGAAGTCATTTACAACCACGTCATTCTGGTATTGAAGGGGGTCTCCCTGAACGTGCCAGAAGGCAAGATCGCGGCCATTCTGGGCGGCAACGGGGCGGGAAAGACCACCACCCTGAGGGCCATTTCCAACTTGCTCAAAGGCGAGCGCGGTGAGGTCACCAAGGGCTCGATCGAGTTGCGTGGTGAGCGCATTGAAAACCTGTCCCCTGCAGACCTGGTGCGCCGGGGCGTGGTGCAGGTCATGGAGGGGAGGCATTGTTTTGCCCACCTGACCATTGAAGAAAACCTGCTGACCGGCTCTTACACCCGCACCGACAAGGCTGAAATTGCGCGAAACCTGGACAAGGTCTACACCTATTTTCCCCGGCTTAAGACGCGGCGCAGCAGTCAGGCCGCTTACACCTCCGGCGGTGAGCAGCAAATGTGTGCCATTGGGCGCGCACTGATGGCCAATCCAAGCATGGTGCTGCTGGACGAGCCCTCCATGGGGTTGGCGCCGCAGATTGTAGAAGAGGTGTTTGAGATTGTGAAAGACCTCAATCAGAAAGAAAAAGTGACCTTTCTGATCGCTGAGCAAAACACCAATATGGCGCTCAAGTACGCAGACTATGGCTACATCATGGAGTCTGGTCGGGTGGTGATGGACGGCCTGGCAAGTGATCTCGCGAACAACGAAGACGTGAAAGAGTTTTATCTGGGCATGGGCGGCGGCGAGCGCAAGAGCTTCAAGGACGTCAAGAGCTACAAGCGTCGCAAACGCTGGTTGGCTTAAGGAGTGCACACATGACGCACGATTTTTACGACGCGCTGGAAACCCGCTCTGCTGCTGAACGCGAAGCGGCGCTGTTAGCCGCTCTGCCCGAACGCGTGGCCCACGCCAAGCGTTCATCCCCCGCGTTTGCGACGATTCTGGCGGATGTGGACCCGGCCACGGTGACCAGCCGAGAGGCCTTGGCCCGCTTGCCGGTAACGCGCAAACACGAGTTGCTGGAGTTGCAAAAAGCCAGCCGCAGTGCCGCAGGTAATGTGTTTGGCGGCTTCAGTGCTGTGGGTTTTGGGGCCCAGATGCCCCGTGTGTTTGCCAGTCCCGGCCCCATTTATGAGCCCGAAGGGGCGGCGCCAGACTACTGGCGCATGGCTCGCGCCATGCATGCCTCGGGTTTTCGGGCGTCGGAACTGATTCACAACGCCTTCAGTTACCACTTTGTGCCGGCGGGCTCCATGATGGAGTCCGGTGCCCATGCCATGGGGTGCACGGTGTTTCCGGCTGGCACGGGACAGACGGAGCAACAGGTGCAGGCTATGTCCGAGCTGCAGCCGGCGGGCTACATCGGCACGCCCAGTTTCTTGAAGATCATTGTCGAGAAAGCCGCCGACCTTGGCGTGGCCTTGCCCAGCGTTAAAAAAGCCATGTTTGGCGGCGAGGCCTTTCCACCCTCACTGCGCGACTGGTTCCTGGCGCGCGGAATTGATGGCTACCAGTGTTACGCCACTGCCGACTTGGGGTTGATTGCCTACGAAACCTCGGCGCGCGAGGGCCTGATCATTGACGAAGGCGTGATCATTGAAATCGTGCGACCCGGCACCGGCGATCCAGTCGCCCCGGGTGAGGTGGGTGAGGTCGTAGTGACCACACTCAACCCCACGTATCCGCTGATTCGCGTTGGCACCGGTGATTTGTCGGCCATCCTGGATGGGTCTTGTCCCACGGGGCGCACCAACATGCGTATTAAAGGCTGGATGGGGCGGGCCGATCAAACCACCAAGGTGCGTGGCATGTTCGTGCACCCGAGTCAGGTGGCGGATATTGTTCGTCGCTTCCCGGAAGTGGCCCGTGCCCGCCTGGTGGTCAGTGGTGAGATGGCCAATGACGCCATGACTCTCAAAGTGGAAACCGCCTGTAGCGGACCAGATGACTTGGCGGGCAAGCTGGGCGACGCCATTCGAGAGGTCACCAAGCTGCGGGGGGCGGTTGAGTTGGTCCCTGTTGGCAGCTTGCCCAATGATGGCAAGGTGATTGAGGACGCGCGAAGTTACGCGTAATCTTGCTGACTCAGGGCTAGGCTTGTCTTAAACGCCCCAGACGACATCGTCTCCATCCGTTTCACAGCGGCGCAACATT
>JBBKVN010000368.1:0-4664 GCA_037968455.1 Rhodoferax sp. | reverse complement strand
CTGGGCGCCGCCCTCATGATCAGTGAGTACTCACAAATTGCCACTATGGCCGCCAAAGAATCCGTGAATCGCGCCTTTGAAGGCACCCTCAGCGACGGCGTGACCTTCGAGCGCCGGCTGTTCCACGCCTTGTTTGCCACAGCTGACCAAAAGGAAGGCATGGACGCCTTTGTGAACAAGCGCAAAGCAATTTTTACCAATCGCTGAAAACCACGATTTCTGAAGGCTATAATCTTGCCTCGTTGGTGATATAGCTCAGTTGGTTAGAGCGCAGCATTCATAATGCTGATGTCGGTGGTTCAAATCCACCTATCACCACCACTTATTCAGTTCAGACAGTCTCACAAGACCTCATAACCCGCACGCTGCACAGCGTAGCGGGTTTTTTGTTGCCTCAAGCAGTCTCACGAGCTAGCATGACATACCAACTTTTTGTTGGCACTTATGTTGGTACAAGTCAGAAACGCCACATACCAACCGTTTAAATACCAACAAACAGGGGCTTATGGCGCTAACCGATACCTTCGCAAAGAACACAAAACACAGCGGAAAACCCGCTGGCGACAAGCACAGCGACGGGCACGGGCTGTACCTGCACATCACGGCGACGGGGAAATATTGGCGAATGGCCTACCGATTCGCAGAGAAGCAAAAGACGTTGGCGCTAGGTGTCTACCCTGCCGTATCGTTGGCAGAGGCCCGCGAAGGGCGCACCAAGGCCCGCAAACGTCTAGCCGAGGGCATTGACCCAAGCGCAGCCAAACGCATGGAAAAGGCCGCAAAACTGGCTGATGGCGAGAACACATTTAAAGTCATCGCCCTTGAGTGGCACGGCACCAAGACAGACGGATGGTCCAAAGCTCACTCGGACACCACCATGGAGCGTATGGAGAAAAACATATTCCCATGGCTAGGAGCGCGGCCATTGACCGATATTGAGGCTCCCGAAATATTGGCAACCCTTAGAAGGATCGAAAGCCGGGGTGCGATAGACACCACTCACCGGGTGAAATCCATCATGAACACGGTGTTCAGATTTGCAATCGCCACGGGGCGGGCGATTCGCAATCCAGCGGCTGACGTGGGCGTGGCACTCAAAACCACCGTCAAAGGTCACCATCCGGCAATCGTCGAACCGAAACGATTTGGACAAATGATGCGGGACATTTACGCCTATTCAGGCAGCAATATCACGCGGGCAGCCGTCCAAATCCATGCACTCACGTTCCAGCGCCCCAACGAAATACAAGGCATGGAGTGGGCAGAGGTTGACCTAGAGGCCGGTGTTTGGACCATCCCCCCTGCCCGCATGAAAAATGTTCTTGCCCGCAAGGTCCACGGCGACGCCCACACCGTGCCATTGTCCAAACAGGCGGTTGCCGTTCTGAAAGACCTACATCCGCTGACAGGCCACGGGGCGAAGGTATTCCCCGGTGAGCGTGGAGAGGGCCGCAGCATTAGCGAGAACACCGCTAGACAAGCCTTGCGCAGCATGGGCTACCTTGACCATGTCCCGCATGGGTTCAGAGCCTCTGCCCGGACATTGATCAGAGAGTCATTGAAGTGGGACAAAGAAGTGATCGAGCGGCAACTTTCCCACGGCAGTGATGAAGCATTGGGGGGCGCATATGACCGCACTCAGTTTTTAGCAGAGCGGACAAAGATGATGCAAACATGGGCGAACTACTTGGACAAGCTGCGCACTGGTGCAACCGTAATCCAATTGCGCGCAGCGTCGTAGTTCACACTTATTGTTAACCTGAAAAAACTGGACTCGAGGGCGAGATCAGTCCAACATTTCGTCAGTTTGATTGGGAATACATGAAAGATTTGTCACATTGGAATGACGCAATCCAGTTTTCGGGGGAACGAGCAGCTGCGCTGATAGTCGGAAATGACCCTGGGGAGGTGGACTACGTGCGCACAAAAAGCATTCCCATCTATGAACGGATGAAGCTTGCTTACGAACTAGAAAGAGCACGAAGCCATCCGGCATATGACAATCCGTATGAAACAGACCCTCCGATCCCCGGTTTGGAAAGCCGTTATTTGGAAGAATCATTCATACAGGAAGCATCAGGCGATGAGCAACGATTCAACAATTGGTTGACCGACGAAACCAAATCCTGTTTTTCGCTTCAATCTTTCAGTAGAGGAGCAATTACCCGCTGGTTGGACGCATCCGGTTTAAAGTCGGTTTATAACTTTGACATGACCGTATCGATGACCAGCGCCTCGAATGTTGAGAAGCCCCTTGGGACCACTGAGCGAAACACGCTGTTGACCATCATTGCCGTGCTATGCAAAGAGGCAAATCTTGACGCTACCAAGCATGCAAAAACGGCAGGATTGATTTTGAATATCGCCGCTGGAATGAACGTTCACATCGGAGAAACCACCATTGAAGGCCATTTAAAGAAAATTCCTTATGCTCTTGCAACCCGCATGAAATAAGGGTCTCAGGGGCAGTTGCCTATTCTTCTTGGGCACTTGCCCCCACAACTGCGGATTAAAAATGACATTGCAGCCTTACTTCATTGAAAGGTTTCACGCAATGTCATTCCAACGCACTGCAATTCATACGCCGGTTGGCCTCAACTCACCACCCCTGAAAATATCAATCAGGCATTCGTTTTTCGACGCATTGCCTGACAATGCGTACGCGCGTCAATCAGACCTCATAAAGAGCGCCAAAAACCCAACTGGTCCGTTACCGTTTTCATCTGCCACTTTGTGGCGCATGGTGAAAAAAAAGAGTTTTCCAGCACCTAGCCGGTTGTCCACTCGTGTCACTGCATGGAATGTGGGTTCTGTACGTGCTTGGATGCGTGAGGTGCAAGCATGAACATCGTTCGACAAAAGCGATATACCTGCGTTGGCTGCGAGCAGGAAGTCGAAACGGTCGGAGGCTACATGCACATAGAGCCGACGCCACCACTCATTCCCGCAATCAGGGTTTGCGAACCCTGCACACCTCGAATGAACAACTCCGTTGGATTCCGCAAAGCCGCAGAAGCGAGAGCAATGGCCTACGCGAACGGCGAAGTGCTTGCACATATCGCCGCCAAGCAGGGTCTGACGGTAGAGGCTGTGAGGCAACGCAGTCTGTCCGACTGTCACGGCTTAACGCGAGATATGTGCACCCAACTTGACCATCTATTTCAGCTGCCGCTTGGAAGTCATTGGAGCGCGCAATCATTGAAGAAACCGGGCTTGCAACAATGACCGAGAAAAATAAAACCGCCCAAGTGGTCGAAACGCTGGACGGCTCAATCGAAAGAACCGACAAAGGTTCTTCGAGTGCCCATATTTCACCCCGCTTTAACAATCTACCTGACGAACTAAAGAAAGTAGATCGCTGGGTGTTGTGGCGATATGAACGCAACGCCACACCCGGCAAGAAACCCAGAAAAATACCCTATAGCCTGACAGGACGCGCGGCAAGCTCAACAGACCCTACAACATGGGCCGCACTAGATGCAACCGAAACGGAGTACCTATTTGGAGACTACTCGGGCGTTGGCATCGTCTTAAACGGTGATCGTCTAGTGGGCGTCGATTTAGACCACTGTGTGACGGACGGAATACCAATGCCCGCAGCGTTGGCAATCCTCGAACAATTGGGTGCGAACTATATCGAGACTTCCCCATCGGGCACGGGACTACGGGCATTGGGCTACGGCCCTGAAATAGTAGGCACGACAGGCGAGGTGAATGGCATCAATGTAGAACTCTATTCCAACGGACGATATCTAACGTTGACCGGGCAAACACTCAAACGGGAACCACTTGCACCGCTGACCGGTTTTTTGGAATTGGCGACACAAATGCGCGGAAAACCAACGTCTGTGAAAGTTGAGGCGACTGACGACATAAGTGACTTGCAACCCGCTGCCAGCGATAGAACCCTGGCTGATCTAAAAAGTGCGCTGATGTACTTGGCGAGTAAACATCACGGAATGTCCAATCAGGAATGGACGAACATTGGACAAGCCTTAAAAGCTGAATCTCGCCATGGTCGCGAATCCGAAATCAAGGTTCTTTGGCTGGAATACTCCCGTGCGTGCGGTGGCTACAAAGACGATAACGACGTGGGGAATCAGTGGGGAAAGTTGGCAGGTGCAAAAACAGGCAAGGGAGCCATTTTCCAAAAAGCTCAAGACTTGGGATGGCTCAACCCCGCCACAGGTAAGGTGGCGACCAACAGCAGCCGCTACAAACTGCTCACGGGCACTGACTTGCGCAACCTTCCCCCAATGGTTTGGCTCGTTCATGGCGTTCTTCCCGCCGTGGGACTCGCTTCGATTTATGGTCCCAGCAAAGCCGGGAAATCGTTTCTGTGCATTGATTTGGCTTGCGCCATTGCGGAGGGCAATGAATGGTTCAGGCACCGCGTGACACCGGCCCCAGTGGTGTACGTCGCACTTGAGGGTGAAGCGGGGTTTAGGCAACGTGCTGGCGCATGGGAAGTCAAAAACGGTCGGCCCCTGCCCGACGGCTTCAAAATGGTCATGCAACCGTTTAACCTGACCACGGCCCAAGATGTCGCGGACCTTGCATCTGTGGTGCCCACGGGCGCGGTGGTATTTCTAGACACTCTCAGGCGCGCAGCCCCCACAGCAGACGAAAACGCGAGCAAGGACATGGGCGAAATCATTGAAGGC
>JBBKVN010000367.1:0-4225 GCA_037968455.1 Rhodoferax sp. | reverse complement strand
AAACTCCCCGACAAAAACTGCGCCAGGCGCTCGCTCTTGGGGTTTGACAGCACCTCAGCCGGGTTGCCTTCTTCTTCAATCAAGCCCTTGTGCAGGAAGATCAGGTGATTAGCCACCTCACGGGCAAAGCCCATCTCGTGAGTCACCACCACCATGGTGCGGCCCTCTTGCGCCAACGTTTGCATGACCTTGAGCACCTCAGACACCAACTCGGGGTCCAGTGCACTGGTGGGCTCGTCAAACAACATCACCTCAGGCTCCATGGCCAGTGCCCGGGCAATGGCCACGCGTTGCTGTTGGCCACCACTCAAGTGCGCTGGGTAGCTGTCTTCCTTGCCTTGAAGGCCTACCTTCTCAAGATACTTGCGCGCCACCTGAATGGCAGCCTCTCGCTGCATGCCCAGCACATGCACCGGGGCTTCAATGATGTTCTCCAGCACCGTCAGGTGGGCCCACAGGTTGAAGTGCTGAAACACCATGGCCAGCTTGGTGCGCATGCGCTGCAGCTGCTTGGGGTCGGCGGCGCTTAGTTCACCGTTTTTGCCAGCCACCAGCTTGATGTCTTCCCCTGCCACCACAATGCGGCCCTCATGGGGTTTTTCCAGCAAGTTGATGCAACGCAGAAAGGTGCTTTTGCCGGAGCCGGAGCTGCCGATGATGCTGATCACATCGCCCGCGTGGGCCTGCAGTGACACGCCTTTGAGCACCTCATTGCTGCCAAAGCGCTTGTGGATGTTCTCGACCTGGAGTTTGAGGGGGGTGGATGTCATGGGGGAAATGTTTGGGTGGGCCAGGCGATGCAATGGGCTCAGGCGCCCAGCAACTCACCGGTTCTGAAGGGAATGGCGCCGGCAATCTTGGCCAGCTCGCCGCCGGTGGTGATGTAGCGGTCACGGATGCGTGCATAGAGGATGCCGTCAACGCCCGCCAGCACCCGGTGGGTCACGTTGGCAATGGGGTCAATCACCTCGGCCACCAGGTCACCCGTGGCCATGCGTGTGCCCACGGCGGCTGCAAACACCACAACGCCTGCCGCAGGGGCGTTCAGGGTTTCTGAACCGGCTGTGGGCGTGGGCTGGCATTGCAACGGGGGGACGGCAGGTGGCTGCGAGCCGGTAATGACGCCCTTGTATTGGAGGAAGGCAAAGATGGCCGCCGCATCGGTCTTTGCCCAGTCATGGCTGACGTCGGCCTCGCCGCGCAACTCGATGGTGGTGCTGCAGCAGCCTTGGGGCAGCGCGACGACTTGGCCGGACTGTTTCAGGGCCTCGGCCAGTTGCCACCAGGCACCTGACAGGCATTCATCAAAAGGTGTTCCGCCTGAATTTCTGGCCAGCAATATGGTTTCACAACGCAGGTAACGGGCCAACGCTTCCATCTCTGGCCAGCAGGTTTCCTCGGTATAGAAGTGCACTACAGCCTCGCAGTCACAGTGCAAGTCCAGAACGTGGTCCGCGTCATGCGCCAAGGTCAGCAGTGTGCGCCGCAGGCTTTCCAGCTCACTGGTGGGTGCCCAGTCATTCAGGTAGGTTCCCATGGCCTGGCGCACCAGAGCCACGTTGGCTCGTGGGTCTGCGGTGAGTTTGTCGCGCACCAAGGGCTCAACCGCTTTGGCGAGATCGGGGTAATGGCGGTTGAAGTTCTCTGAGGTGCCCAGGTCAAAGCGCCCCATGGGTTTGTGGTCGACCCGTTGGGCCAAGCCCAAGGGATTGGCGACTGGCAGCAGGATGATTTCGCCATGGATGTGTCCGGCCGCTTCGGCCGACTCCAGCAAGGCACGCAGGTGGTGGGCGACCAGCATGCCGGGTAGTTCTTCAGCGTGCAGGCTGGCCTGGATGTAAATCTTGAGGCCCTGACCCGGTGTGCCAAAGTGAAAGCTGGTCAGCGTTTTCTGGCTGCCCAGACTCGGTGACAAAAGCGGATGGTCAATACGTTGCATGGCGTGATGTGCTCAGTGTTTGCGGGGCGCCAAATAGGCCAACAAGCGCCCCTCGCTGAACTTGAAGAAGCCGATCAGGCAGAAAGAAGCCACCAGGTAAATGCCAGCGGCTGCCAGGTAGGCCTCAAACGGCAGGTAATAGTCCGAGTAAATGCGGCTCGCCGCCCCCGTGACATCAATGAGGGAGGGCACCGCACTGGCCAGGCTGGTGGCATGCAGCATCATCACCACCTCATTGCTATAGGCCGGCAGGGTGCGGCGCAAAGCGCTGGGCAATACGATGTAGCGCATCACCTTGAAACGGCTCATGCCGTAGGCCTGGGCGGCTTCGACCTCGCCGGCACTGGTTTCGCGAATCGCACCGGCCAGCATTTCGGCGGTGTAGGCGGCTGTGTTCAGGCTGAAGGCCAGCAAGGCGCAGAAGAAGGGCTCTTTGAAGTGCGTCCAGGGCCAGACATCGTCCCAGCGCGCCTGAATCCACTCCAGTTGGCCCAAGCCGTAATAAATCATGTAAACCTGAATCAAGAGCGGCGTGCCGCGCATGACAAAGGTGTAGGCGCTCACCAGCCACTGCAGCGGCTTGATGGGCCCGGTCAGCATCAGCGCAAAGATGAGGGCCAAAACGGCGCCTACGGCCAGGGACGAGGCCAGCAGGGCCAGCGTGGTCAGAATGCCGGTGCCGTACAGCGCCAGGTTCTGGGGCTCAAAAATGACAGTCCATTGCATCAGAGCTGCCCTCGCTTGGTACCCAGGCTGAAGCGGTCGTTGAGCTTGCGCAGCAGCACCAAAGATAAGGTGGTGTAAATTAGGAACAAGGCGGCGGTGAACAGGAAGAACTCAAAGGGCGAGCGGGTCGCCGCACTGGCCTGCTTGGCCAGGTAAGTCATTTCCTGCAGGCCAATCAGGCTGATTAAGGCCGTGGCCTTGATCAGCACCAGCCAGTTGTTGGTAAAGCCGGGCAGTGCGTAGCGCACCATCTGGGGGGCGGTGATGCGAATGAAGGTTTGCACGCGCCCCATGCCAAAAGCCCAACCGGCCTCCATCTGACCTTTGGGGATGGCCAGAATGGCACCGCGAAAGGTCTCGGTCATGAAGGCACCGTAGATAAATCCGATGGTCAGCACGCCAGCGGTAAAGGGGTCGACATCAATATAGTGGTCGCTCCCCAAGTATTCGATCAGGTTGTTCAGGCCAATGGTGCCACCGTAAAAGACCAGCAGCATCAGCACCAATTCGGGAATGCCACGAATCACCGTGGTGTAGATCGTGGCCAGAGCGACCAGCACAGGCCGCCCCGAGAGTTTGGCCGCGGCACCTGCCAGGCCCAATACGATGGACACCAACAGGGCACACAAAGAAACGCCCACCGTGAGCACGGAGCCGTGCAGGATGGCTATGTAGTAGTCATTCATGGGTGGGCGGTCTCTGCGCTTTAGCTGCCGTAGACGTCAAATTTGAAGTATTTGTCGTTGATCTTCTTGTACACGCCGTTGGCGCGGATGGCCTTGATGGCCGCACTGATCTCGTTCTTCAAAGCGCCCTGGCCTTTGCGAACGGCCACACCGGCACCGGTACCAAAGTACTTGGGAATGAACAACTCAGGGCCCACTAGGGTGTAGTCCTGACCTTCAGGCTTGCTCAGGAAACCACCGCCCACTTCCAGAATGTCGGCCACGGTGCCGTCCAGACGGCCCGAGCGGATGTCCAGGTAGACCTGGTCTTGCGCTTCATAGGCCACCACGTTCACACCCACGGTCTTGAGTTCACCCATGGCGTATTTCTCTTGGGTGCTGCCTTTGAGCACGCCAATGTTTTTGCCTTTGATGGAGGCCGGGCCTGAGAAGGGCACGTCTTTCTTGACGACCACGCGACTCGGCGTGTTGTAGTACTTCTCGGAGAAGTCCACTTGCTTCAAGCGATCTTCCGTGATGGACATGGAGCTGATGATGACGTCGTACTTGCGCGCCATCAGGCCCGGGATCATGCTGTCCCAGACTTGTTCAACAAACACGCACTTGCGTTTGAGCTGGGCGCACAGGGCGTTGGCGATGTCCACGTCAAAACCGGTGGGCTGGCCGTCAGCGGTTTTGAAGGTGAAGGGTTCGTAGGTGGGGTCGATGGCAACCTTGAGGTCTTTGCCTTGGGCAAAAGAAGTCAGGCTCAGAGAGCCGATGGCCAGGGCCAGCAGGAGTTTCTTCATGGGGAATTCCTTTTCAAGTCGGGCCAGCGGCCCGAAGGGGTTTAACGACAAGGAGTGAATTCTACGGGGGGATAACTGGTGCGCGT
>JBBKVN010000366.1:0-6539 GCA_037968455.1 Rhodoferax sp. | reverse complement strand
CCAGTTTTTATTACAACTCTGGTAGTTCAACGAAAGTCGGTTGGTTCGAATTCAAGAGCGCACCAAGCGCCTGCACCTGGGTTGCCGTTGGAGCCAGGGCAAATCGTCCCAGGAGCCTCCTGGGCTTGTGTTTGGACCGGCAGGTTTCAATTGCCTGCCAAGTGAGCCGCGCCCAGCCCCACCAGCGCTTCACTGTCTGTCCGGTACAGCTTGAGTTGGGGCGCACCGGCTTGCCAGCCTGCCCGCACCAACATTTGCTCAACCGGCAATTTCATGCCGCTGATGTGAAATGTGATGCCGCGCAGGCGCAACTGCATGGCGAGCGTGAGGAAGACGTCGACCCCCGTCGCATCGATTTGGTTGATGGGTTGGGCAAACAGGCAGACATGCCGGGTATCGGGATGCAAAGTCAGGTACTCCCCAATGACGCGGTTGAACTCGGTGGCAGCTGCGAAGTCCAGCGCCGCGTCCATGCGCAGCGCGTAGGTGGCCTCGGCGAGGGGCGGGAGCGCCCACAGGTGACGGTCACGCAAGCTACCGTCGGCGTGCAGGCCCACCTCAATGATGCGCGGATGCAGCCGTTGGTACAAAAAGTGGCTGAGCGCCATCAAGACGCCTGCAATCACGCCCCAATAAAGCTGGGGCGCCGCCAGCAGGGTGATAGCAAAAGTGACGCCCGCTGTCACCGCCTCCACCCGGGAAATGCGCCACAAACGCGCGAATTCACGCGGCTTGATCAGCCCAAGGACAGCAACCAACACAATCGCCGCCAGCACCGCTTGGGGCACGTAGCGCAGCACCGGCAAGAACACCAGAAGAGCGATCAGAACCACGATCACGGAAAAAATAGTCGCCCAGCCCGTGCGGGCGCCGGCGTAAAGATTGAGCGCCGAGCGGGAAAACGAGGAGCTGGTGGGAAAGGCGCCACTGAAGGCCGCAGCCAATTTGGCCAAACCCTGCCCTATCAAGTCCTGGTTTTGGTTCCACCGGGTGCCCTGGCGCTCGTTGTCTACCTTGGCGCTAGATGCTGTTTCCAGAAAACTCACCAAGGTGATGATCAGTGTTGGCAGCAGCAGCTGGCTCAGCGTGCCAAGGTCCAGCATCCCCGGGATGTACAACGCTGGCAGCCCTTGTGGCAAGTGGCCCACCACGCGCCCACCATTGGCTTCAAACCCGAAAAACTGGGACAGGCCGGCACTGGCCAGAACAATGACCAAAACGGATGGAAAAGCGGGCTTCCAACGCCGCGCCCCTATCAAGAGCGCCAGACTCCCCAGGCCAAAGGCCAGCGATGGCCAGTGAGGAACAGGCCAGTTTGACAGCGGCTGCCAGCCCGCCTGAACTCCCAGCAAGCTACCCAGCTGGGAAGTGATGATGAGCACGGCTGCAGCCTGGGTGAATGCCATCAGGACCGGGGCGTTGACCACATTGAGCAGCCAGCCAAAACGCATGAACCCCAGCACCATTTGCAACAGCCCCGTCAGCAAGGCCAGCCACACGGCCAGTTCCACCCAACGCGCGCTGCCTGGTTCGGCCAGACCCGTGAGGGAGGCGCCAATCAAGAGGCAACTCAGCGCCGTGGGGCCCACCGACAGTCGGGTCGAGGCACTGAACAACACGGCCAGCAGCGCCGGCAGGATGGATGCATAAATGCCCGTGACCAATGGCATACCGGCCAAGGCAGCGTAGGCGACACCTTGCGGAATCACCATGAGGCCCACGCTCAAGCCAGCGAGGGCTTCGCCGCGCAGGAGTTCACCGCTGGGCCGGGGCCAGCTCAGAAAGGGAAGGAAACGCTGAATATCTGCCATAGGTAAAGCAATTAGAAGGCATTGGACGCCTGATTGGCTGCAGGCGGGTGGCAAGAATTTCAGCGAATGATGCCTTGAACTTGCGGATTCCGCCCCGTCACACCCATTGTTCTTCATCTGCCCGCCTTGCTCTCTGATTGGCGGGCGCACGATTTCGCAGACTGCATTGATGAAGCCCAGCGCGGGTTTCACGACCGACAAGGTGGGACTGATCAAAGCGGTTGCCAAAAAGGGGCCCATTGCCATTCAGGCGGCCGGTGAAACAGCCGCCAAGGCAGTAAAACGCAGAGACTTCTATGCCAAGAAGCTGAACGCCTTGGGGGCAGACCTCAAGGGTTGAGCGGGGGGTGCCGAGTGGCTGGATACAGCGCAGTTCTGGCGTTGGCAGGGCGCGTCACCTGTGCCATTTGATTGGCAGATATAGACAGCGAGTCCCAGAACCGTCGAGTCCGTCAGTTGTCTTTGCGGGTCACAATCTTGTCTTTTCTACGGGGCGTTCCGGCACGACCGGCCTTCGACCAGTCGTAGACTTGACCATCCGGTGTCTTTCCATCCACAACGGCATCCACGCCCGGTTTTCCAACCTGGTTCGGGTCTTCTGCGACCATGGTCACAAAGGAGAATCCCGCGTTGCGCTTCTCTTTGACCAGGGCTAGCGCATGGGAGAGCAGTTCCTCGTTTTGGGCGCAGGGTTCGTCATGGGCGGCGGTCCAGTAGATTTTGAACATGATTCACAGGGGAGAAGGTAAATGGGGTTGATCGGCAACGTGCTTTGGTTCGTCTTTGGCGGCTTTGTGATGGGTCTGGGTTGGTGGCTGGCGGGGCTGGTGGCCCTCCTCACCATCGTGGGAATTCCCTGGGCCAAAGCCTGTTTCGTGATCGGTCAATTTGCGTTTTTTCCGTTTGGCAAAGTTGCCATGAGCAGAAAAGATCTGTCCAAGCAGGATGATATTGGAACCGGCACTTTGGGGCTTTTAGGCAATGTCATCTGGTTCGTCTTTGCGGGTGTCTGGCTGGCCATTGGTCATTTGCTTTCCGCGCTGCTGTGTTTTCTCACCATCATTGGCATTCCCTTTGGCTTGCAGCATCTGAAGCTGGCAGGCATTGCGCTGGCGCCGATTGGCAAAACCATTGTGGACAAGGAAATGGCTGCGGGCGCTGGATACACAGGAATTTGACCTCATTGATGCTTCAAGAGGGATGGACTGGCGAGTTAGACAGGTTAAGTCCATGTTGCTCTCAAATTAGTAGCTACTTCCGCAAGTGTTTGTAGGGCTAGAGGCCGATTTGGCATTTATTTTGTCCCCCTCGGCAAGCCCGTTATCACCGGTACGGGTGCAATTGGCGAGGCTTTATGCCGGGCGGCGCATGTGCAGCAACTGCTCCGGCCCCACGGTGAAATAGTCTCCCGGGCCGCCGGCGCGCAGCAAATGCCCGGCGTGGGCGGTGTCGTACACCCCGTCTTTCAACAATCGTTTGGCAATGTGCACCGCCACCACTTCGCCCAGCACCAGCCAGGTGGGCACTTTGTCGCCACTGGCGCTTTGCAACTGCACGATTTGCGTGCAACGGCACTCAAAGTTCACTGGGCTCTCCTGCACACGCGGCACGTTCACCAGCCGGGAGGCCACGGGCGTCAACCCGGCCAGCACAAACTCATCCACCTCGGGCGGCACGGGCGCGCAGGTCTGGTTCATGGGCTGGGCCAGGTCGTGCGTGACCAGGTTCCAGACAAACTCGCCACTCTGCTCCACATTGCGCAATGTGTCTTTGGCGCCAATGCTGGCAAACCCCACGATGGGTGGGGTGTAGTTGAATGCGTTGAAAAAGCTGTAGGGCGCCAGATTGACCGCGCCATTGGCCCCGCGCGACGAAATCCAGCCAATCGGGCGTGGCGCCACGATGGCGTTGAAAGGGTCATGGGGCAAACCATGACCGTGGCGGGGTTCGTAAAAATGAATCGAATCAGACATGGCCTGCTCCTAAATGAGTGAGCTGGAACGATACCAAGGACGGGAGCGGGGTGTTCCTGTTGAAGGGGATTGCCGTTAGACTGAACCCGCGCATACACAGTCGATTCACGACCATCGCGACGTCGTTGAGGTCACCGTCATGACAAAGAGTCAAAAAAGAAGTCGAGCGGCCCCAAGCCAAGCCCACGGCGCGCCTGCGCGAGTCGACGTCGCCAAAACGGTCTCCAACTTGCCCACCTTTCCCATTGTCGGCATCGGCGCCTCTGCGGGTGGCCTGGCGGCGTTTGAGGCTTTTTTCTCTGGCATGCCGGCCGACAAAGACCCCGGCATGGCCTTTGTGCTGGTGCAACACCTGGCGCCAGACCACAAAAGCATGCTGGCTGACCTGGTTCGCCGCTATACCCGCATGAAGGTGTTTGAGGTGAAGAACAACATGCAGGTGCTGCCCAATTGCGCCTACATCATCCCGCCCAACTACGACATGGCCTTTCTGAACGGCAGCTTGCAACTGCTGGAGCCCGTTGCTGCGCGGGGTCATCGTTTGCCGATTGATTACTTCTTCCGCTCCCTGGCGGATGATCAACACGAGCGAGCCATTGGCATTGTGCTCTCTGGCACCGGCAGTGACGGCACCTTGGGCGTGCGCGCCATCAAAGGCGAGGGTGGCATGGTGATGGCTCAAAACACAGCGTCGAGCGAGTTTGACGGCATGCCCCAGAGCGCCATCGCCACCGGGCTGGTGGACTACCAGCTGCCCCCGGCGGAGATGCCCGCGCAGCTGCTGGCTTACGCCGCCCACGCCTTTGGGAAGCTGTCGTCTCGGGGCGTGCCAGTCAGCTCCAAGACCGAGGACGCACTCAAAAAAATCTTTGTGCTGCTTCGCGCCCAGACCGGTCACGACTTTTCCCAATACAAGCCCAACACCATTTTCCGGCGCGTTGAGCGGCGCATGGCAGTGCACCAGCTTGAGAGCCTGGATGCGTTCGTGAAGTACCTGCAGCAAACGCCGCCCGAGGTCGAGGCCTTGTTCAGGGACCTGCTGATTGGGGTGACCAGCTTTTTCCGCGACCCGGAAGCTTTTCAGCTGCTCGAAGAGCAGGTGATCCCCAAGTTGTTTGCAGACAAAACCCCAGGTAGCGCGGTGCGGGTCTGGTCAGCGGGCTGCTCGACCGGTGAAGAGGCCTATTCGCTGGCGATTTTGCTGGTCGAGCGCATGGAAACCCTCAAACTAAGCTGCACCGTGCAGGTGTTTGCCACCGATATTGACAGCCGCGCCATTGACAACGCGCGCGTTGGCGTGTTCCCGGCCAGCATCGCGGCCGACCTCAGTGTTGAGAGGCTGGCCCGTTTCTTTGCCCTGGAACCCGGTGGCCAGGCCTACCGCATTCACAAGTCCATTCGTGACATGTTGGTGTTCTCCGAGCAAGACCTGATCAAAGACCCACCGTTCTCCAAGCTCGATCTCATCAGTTGCCGCAACCTGCTGATTTACCTCGATTCCAACCTGCAAAAGAGGATCATTCCACTGTTTCACTATGCGCTCAACCCCACCGGCGTGCTGTTTTTGGGCAGCTCGGAGGGCGTCGGAGAGTTCGATGGCCTGTTTGCCGTGCTCGACCGCAAGGCCAAAATTTACCAACGCAAGGAAGACCTTCTGGGTGTGCAACGCGGCGCGTTGAATCGTTTCATGGCCCCGGCGAAGGTGACTGATGAGGTTCTGCCCAGTCGAGGGGTGCAGAAAGCGCCCACTTCCACCAAGTTGCCCCTGCGTGAGTTGATGGAACAGGCGCTGCTGAGCCACATTGCCCCGGCCAGTGCGCTGGTCAATGCCGGTGGCGACATGGTTTACCTGCGCGGGCGCACCGGCATGTACCTGGAGCCCACAGCGGGTGAGGCGGGCATTCAAAACATCCTCAAAATGGCGCGAGAAGGGTTGCGCCCAGCGTTGAGTACCGCGTTACGCCAAGCGGTGACCGCGCAGGCGACCAGCTTTTCGCCCAACATCCGGGTCAAGACCAATGGGCACTTCACCTTGGTGAACCTGAGTGTTCACCCGGTGGCCACCGCTGCAACGGATGCGCCCGGTGTCCCCTTGTTTTTGGTGATGCTGCAAGACGTGCCTGAGCCCGCCGCTGTGGAGGTTGCAGCCACCGACGCCACCGACGCCCAGGCTCGCATTCGCGCGCTCACGCAAGAGTTGCGTGCCAAAGACGAGTACCTGCAAAGCACCCACGAAGAGTTGGAGACCTCCAACGAAGAGCTCAAGTCCAGCGTTGAGGAGATGCAGTCAGTCAACGAAGAACTGCAATCCACCAACGAAGAATTGGAGACCTCCAAAGAAGAGCTGCAGTCCGTGAACGAGGAGTTGGCCACCGTCAACACCGAGTTACAAATCAAGGTGACTGACTTGTCGCGGGCCAATAACGACATGAACAACCTGCTGGCGGGCACCGGCGTGGGCACGGTGTTTGTCGATTTTCAGCTGCGCATCCTGCGCTTTACACCGGCAGCCAGTGCCATCATTCACCTGATTTCGTCGGACGTGGGCCGCCCGGTGGGGCACATTGTTTCGAATCTGGTGGGCTACACCGGCTTGGTGGCTGACATCCACACCGTGCTGTCCAATCTGGTCCCGATCGAACGGGAGGTGACAACACCTGAAGGCCGGTGCTACACCCTGCGCATCCAGCCCTACAGAACGCTGGACAACGTGATTGAGGGCGCGGTGATCTCTTTTGTGGACAATACCGAGGTG
>JBBKVN010000365.1:0-3280 GCA_037968455.1 Rhodoferax sp. | reverse complement strand
GGCTACGCTGCTGCCGACGTGGTGAATAAAATCACCCCGGCCGATATCTCCGATTCGCTAGAACTGATCGAACGCGCCAAGCAACTCAGTGCCGAACTCGACATCCCGATCGCGCCCGGATTCGAGGCGCTGGTCTTCAAGGCCTCGCGCGGCATCGAGGACATCTACGAGCTGACCTACATCCGCAAGGATGGCAGCCGCTTTCCGGCGGTCGTCTCGGTGACAGCCCTGCGCGATGCGCAGGACGTCATCATCGGCTACCTGCTTATCGGAACCGACAATACCGCGCGCCAGTTGGCCGACGGCAAGCTGCGGGCGGCAGGCCAGTACGCGCGCAGTCTCATTGAGGCTTCGCTCGACCCGCTCGTGACCATTAGCCCGGTCGGAAAAATAACCGACGTCAATGAGGGCTCCGTCAAAGTGACCGGCGTGTCGCGCGAGGAACTGATCGGCACGGACTTCTCAGACTACTTCACTGAGCCAGAAAAGGCGCGTCAAGGCTACCGCGAGGCCTTCTTGAAAGGTTCGGTCACGGACTTCCCGCTCACCATTCGGCGCGGTGATGGGCGCCTGACCGACGTACTCTACAACGCCTCTATCTACAAAGATTTACAGGGGAATGTGCTAGGCGTCTTCGCTGCAGCACGCGACGTGACGGACCAGAAAAAAACAGAGGCCAAGTTTCGTGGTTTCGTGGAGTCAGCGCCTGACGGCGTGGTCGTCGTGGACTCCACGGGGCAGATGGTGCTGGTCAACGCCAAAACCGAGCGCCTCTTTGGCTATGAGCGCCATGAAATGCTGGGGCAGAAACTCGAGCTTCTCATGCCATCTCGCTTCCGCACCAGACACCTAAAGCATCGCGACGGCTTCATTGAGGAGCCAAAATCTCGAGGAATGGGTGCCGGCCTGGAGCTCTATGGGCGGCGAAAGGACGGCTCCGAGTTCCCCATCGAGATCAGCCTCAGCCCCCTTGAAACGGAGGCGGGTGTCCTGATCTCCAGTTCGATTCGCGACGTCACCCAACAGAAGCAAGCCTCCCAGTACGCGCGCAGTCTGATCGAGGCGTCGCTTGACCCGCTCGTGACCATCAGCCCGCAAGGAAAAATCACCGACGTCAACGAGGGTTCGGTCAGGGTGACGGGTGTGCCGAGGGACAAGCTCATCGGGGCTGTTTTCTCCGACTACTTCACCGAGCCCGAGAAAGCGCGTGAAGGCTACCAGGAGGCGTTCTTGAATGGCTCGGTCACCGACTACCCGCTCACTATTCGGCACCAGAACGGTCGCCTGACTGACGTGCTCTACAACGCCTCTGTTTACAAAGATGTGCAGGGCAACGTGCTTGGCGTGTTCGCTGCTGCGCGCGATGTCACCAAACACAAGCTGGCCGAGGCCGAGCGCATGCGCCTCACCGAGGTGCTTCAAGACAGCCTGCTGGAGCTGAAAAAGGCCAAGGACGCGGCCGACGAGGCCAACCTGGCCAAATCAGACTTTCTGTCGTCGATGAGCCACGAGCTGCGCTCGCCGCTGAACGCCATCCTGGGCTTTGCGCAACTCATCGAATCCGGCACACCGCCACCCACTGCGGCACAAGCGGACAGCCTCAAGCAGATTCTGCAGGCTGGCTGGTATCTACTGGAGTTGATCAACGAGATTCTTGACCTGGCGCGGATCGAATCGGGCAAGATGTCCCTGTCACTCGAGCCGATTTCGCTGGCGGAAGTACTGGTGGGCTGTCAGGCCATGATCAACCCGGAGGCGCAAAAAAGTGGCATTCAAGTCCACTTTCCGGCGCCCGAGAGTGCTGCGTGGATGGTGATGGCAGACCGGACACGCGTCAAGCAGGTGCTGTTGAATCTTCTGTCCAACGCGATTAAGTACAACCGGATTCAGGGCCAGATGAACGTGCGTTGCGATGTGGGCGCATCGGGGCGCACGCGCGTCAGCGTGCAAGACACGGGTGAAGGCCTCTCTGCCGACAAGCTGTCACAGTTATTCCAGCCTTTCAACCGCCTTGGGCAGGAGGGGGGGGCTCAAGAGGGCACGGGGATCGGCTTGGTGACGAGCAAACGCTTAGTGGATCTCATGGGCGGGCGCATCGGCGTGGATAGCAACGTGGGCGTGGGCAGTGTGTTTTGGTTTGAACTCGATTCCAGCCACGCGCCACAGTCGGACATTGATTTAACCGATACCCACTTGGTACCAGCTCACAGCACGGTGACTTGTGCAGTCCGAAAAACGTTGCTCTGCGTCGAGGATAACCCGGCCAACCTGTTGTTAGTGCAGCGGCTGCTCGAGCGCCGCACAGACATTCGCATGCTCAGCACGGCTGACGGCCAGCGTGGTGTCGAGATGGCACGCGCCCACCAACCCGACGTGATCCTGATGGACATCAACCTGCCGGGCATGACTGGGATCACTGCCCTGCGAATCTTGGCCGAGGACCCCATGACCGCACACATTCCGGTGGTGGCGCTCAGTGCCAACGCCATGCCGCACGACATAGAGAAGGGTTTGCAGGCGGGGTTTTTCCGCTACATGACAAAACCTATCAAGTTGAACGAATTCATGGACACGCTGGACGCAGCGCTCGCGCATGCCACGCCAGCAGGAAAAACGGAATGAAGGAACCGGAATCGAAGCATTTCGCCGCCCGCATTCTTTTCGTGGCCAATCGGGCGGCCAACGTGCCCCTGCTCGAAGGCGTGCTGTGCGAGGTGGGCTACAACCCAGTGGCCTCGATAGTGAATCCGCTTCAGGCTTGCTCGGCTGTACCAATGGTATGGCTATTGCTTGATCCTGTTCGATCTTCAAATGACGGTCAGGAGCGGCTTCGAGATCATGCTGGCGCTCGCTGCTAGCGCCGCTGACAGCGACTTGCCGGTGATTGTGATTCCAGCCCAGTCTCAAATCAAAATGCCAGCATTTCAGGCCAGCGCCTGGGATTTCCTCAGCAATCCCTTTGGCTTGCTGGAATGCCAAACCCGAATCCGCAATTGGCTTGAGGTGCGGCCGCTGTATCTTCGGCTCCAAGCTCACAACGATCTGCAGGGGAACCCGGCGCGGGAGCGTCCTTCCGAACTGCGTGAAAGCTAAGCTCGATTCTGCAGTTTGACCGCACTGGTGTGCATCGGCTCAATTGACGAAGCTAATTTTCCTTGCTGTCGAGACGCCGCTTGGTACGCCAATCTCGATACAGTTTCACCCCGACCGGGATCAAGGTCAGGCCGCCCAGTGCCAGCACTGAAAACAAGACCTTGTTGGTTTGTCCGGTCCCGATCTC
>JBBKVN010000364.1:0-3763 GCA_037968455.1 Rhodoferax sp. | reverse complement strand
ACCCCGCCCAACCTATGCCCAACGAGGCCGCCTTGCACCCCACCTGGCTGTTGCCCACCCCGCTCAAATTGGCCCTGCGTGATCAGCAACCGCTCTACCACGGTCCCCTCACCCTGGTGGCCGGCCCGCACCGCGTTGAATCCGGTTGGTGGGGCCAAGGCGAATGCGCCCTGCGCGACTACTTTCTCGCCCGCAGCGAACACATGGGCCTGCTCTGGATCTACCGCGAACGCCTGCCCGGCCAAGCCGAAGGCGCGCAAGCCAGCGGGGCGCCGGAGTGGTATTTGCAGGGGGTGTTTGCTTGAAGGGGGGAGATGCTGGAAACCCGGCTATAAATCAATGATTTAAAAAGCTGGGGCAACCACTGGCGATTCAAGTCAGCGTTGTTGATGTTGTGGTTTTAATCTGGATCGAAAAAATGACTGAGTTCCTGTTTCTTGCTGTCACTCTCGGAGGTTTAGCTCTCTTTATTCTTTGGGAGAGTTGGCAGCGCAGGGAGTCCGCAGCCAAGCCACTGAGCCGTGCGTCAATGGACAGTGGATTTGTGCCGGGATCGTCCAACACCGTGAGTATTCTGTTAACTCTTGGAATCGTCGGGTTTGTCTTTTCACTGGTTTTATTTGACGACCCACCGAGCCCGCCATTCACTGGCAAAAGCTCAATCATTTCGAGTGTTTTGTATGTATCTTTCGGACCGTTGGGAATACCTGTTCTTGTCTTTGCGCTGTCAATTGCCGTGTTGGTGAGTTGCTACTTCATAAGAAAGAAGGGGCTGGCTTCAACGCGGAAGTGAAAGGAAATGGACGCCGATCAGCCCGTTCTTTGAACGGTCCGAGCGCAAACAATCAATGACTTAAAAAGCAAGGAGAAGCCGGATAAACAAGATGATGTCTTTGCTTTCTGACCCGCTTCACCCAAATA
Source organism: Rhodoferax sp. (assembly GCA_037968455.1). Classification (GTDB taxonomy): domain Bacteria; phylum Pseudomonadota; class Gammaproteobacteria; order Burkholderiales; family Burkholderiaceae_C; genus Rhodoferax. The sequence continues at coordinate 2,842 of JBBKVN010000364.1, read as the reverse complement.
ATCCAATCAGCGCCAGAAAGAAAGAAAGAAAGAAAGAAAGAAAGAGAGCCCGTACCAACCTGAAGAGGTTCGAGTTGGGGCAACCCAATGATTCACGCCAGTGTTGCGTACGTCTGACTTGGTCGGGAGTCCTTCATCGAATTGGGCTGGCCTTCTATTGGTTTTCACTAACATCGGCAATGACACAAAAGGACGGGTCAATGGCCAATCGCTTGCTCGGCACAACTCCCATAGCGGTGCTTGTTTAGTCCCTGGAAACTTCGGAGTTGAATCGGATGGATGAAATCATCGGCGGCGTGTTCATGATGGTGACGGTCATCACCGGGAGAGTGATCGTTCGCCTTGTCTCATTGGGACGATGGCGAGGCGAGCCCTTGTTTGGCAACGAGGGGCGAATTTACGGCGCGGCTGGCGCCTTGTCGTTTGTCCGGGATGGCCAGCGAGTGATTACCGAAACCGGCCTGATGTTCGTGGGGCTGGCCTTCTATGTCGCCGCCATGGTTCTCGCCATCTCCGTTTTCGCGTTGAATTGAATTGCCCGCCGGGCTGGCCAAGAGACGCCATGTCTCTTGTGGTGGGTGTGACATTTGTGCAGATGAAGTTGCTTGTTTTGCTATTGAATTAGTAGCTTCTCCCGCAGGTGTTGAAAGCGCCAGAGCCCTAAAAGACTCAATAGGATCTGCGGCCACTTCAACGCCCAATAGTGCACCCCTGGTCATCGCAGTCTGCCTGCAACGTGTCGTCCGGCGTCTGGGTCCGATCGGCATTGCCAGTTGTTGTGACCTGCTCAGGGGCCGCCTCAGAAACCAGTGTCCCGAGCAGGGCGCCCAGTGCCAGATCTTCGATATGACCGAAGTGGTTCAAGCGCACGACGCCTTGCCGGTCAATCACGATCAGGCTGGGTGTGCCTCTGAGCCCGTAGGCTTGCATGGTGGTGGGAATGGGGCTGTCCGCAGCGGGCCGGTCCACACCCACGGGAAAGGTGATGCGGTACTCGTGCAAGAACGCCTTCAAGGTAGTGGGCGTCATGGCGTCGTGATGCTCAAACACGGTATGCAGGCCCAACACCACCACCTCACTGGCGGGAAACAGCTGATGCACTTTCATGGCCTGGGGCAAGCCCTGGGCGACGCAGCCAGGGCACAGCATCTGAAAGGCATGGATGAGCACCACGCGCCCGCGCAATGAGTCCAAGGTGATGGAGGCCTCGGTATTGAACCACTGGGCAATGGACAGCGGTGCGGCGGTGGCGGGGGGCGACAGCATGGCGATTTCTCCTGGACGAAAGCAAGGGGGAGTATCAGTCTTACTGATTGACTTTTCCGGGCAGCGACAAATCACCGGAGGCGACTTTGAAGACGTCCACCACGCACAGCAGCGGGTTGTGCATGTCGGCGTTGACGCGCAGCGCGGCGGTCACCCCGTCAAAGCTGGCGGCGCCGACCACGCCGATGTCGTCAAAAGGAACCCGTACTTCCACGCTGTTGCCTTTGAAGGTGGGGCTCCAGCCGGGGCTGTCGATCAGCAGGGGCAGGCCGGGCCATGTTTTCGGCAATTTGGGCGTTGCGCCCTCAGGAATGTCGACCACCTTCAGCGCCCCTTTGCCGCAGGTCTCATCGTTTTGCAAGACCACCCAATGCGAGTGCCAGATATTGCCGTCGTTCTTGGTGTTGCCGTCGCCGTTTTCGTCGAACAAAGGCGTGTCGTCAAAGTCAGGGTGCGAGGTGACGGCAAAAGCCAGAATGCCGCTCTTGGCCTCAAACCCTGCAACGGAAGAGTCAATACTGGTGGGCCAGACGTAGGAAAACACGTTACTTCCCGCCAGCTTGCCGGTTTTGGTGGGTTTGTTTTTGCCGGCTCTGGCAGAGACATGCATGTGAAACACCGCTATATTGCCTTCGGTGGTGATGGTGGTGGCCACGATGTCGAAGGGGGCTTTGACCGCTGGCGCCGGCTTGCCCGCAATGCCGCCCGTGTGGGTGTCGTGAGCGGCGGCAAAGTGGCTCAAACCGGCCAAGGCCATGGCGACGGTGAGTTGCTTGAATGTGAGATGCAGTGTCATGGTGATACCTCTGTGCGGTGAACTGGATGCCAATGGGCATGGAAAGAAGTTTCCGCCCAGCCTATGTACCATTGGTGTCGTACCGTCTAAATAACATACCAATTCGTACAAAATGAGTGTTCAACCCATCGAAGCCCTGGACCGCCTGTCATCGCTGCTAGAGCGGTTTCAGGTATCTGCGCGTCTTTTTTACACCGGTGAGTTGTGTGGCGTGAGCACGTTCGATGCGCAACCGGGCCGGGGATTTTTTCATGTGCTGCGCAAGGGCAGCATGGCGGTCACCCATTTCAAGGAGCCTGGCGTGGTGCGTCGTATTGAGGTGAACGAGCCGACCCTGTTCTTCTACCCTCAACCCTTGGCGCATCAGTTTCACAACGCGCCGCAAGCCGGTTCAGACTTCACCTGCGCCTCGGTTCACTTTGAAGGCGGCGCCAACCACCCGCTGGTACGGGCGTTGCCGCCCTTGATTGTGTTGCCTTTGGCGCGCGTGCCAGGGCTTGCCAGCGCGCTGGATTTGCTGTTTCAAGAGGCCGATCAGGTCCGCTGCGGCCACCGATTGATTGCAGACCGTCTGTTTGAAGTGGTTTTGTTGCAGTTGCTGCGTTGGCTGCTGGACCACGGGGAGGAGGGGGGCGTGTCCATCGGCTTGCTGTCCGGTCTGTCGGACCCCCAACTGGCCCGCGCGCTGACGGCGATGCATGACCGCCCACAGCACCCCTGGTCTTTGCAAGCACTGGCCGAACTGGCCGCCATGTCGCGCAGCGCGTTTGCGACACGGTT
>JBBKVN010000363.1:0-3089 GCA_037968455.1 Rhodoferax sp. | reverse complement strand
CTCCCAAACGTGGCGTCTGCGGTTCCAATACGGCACATTCGCCAAGAAGGATCAGCCGCCATGACGTCACACCTTGTTCACCCCGCCCAGCGCTTGCCCCGGCGACAGGCCCTGCAATGGCTGGCCGCTTTGGCCAGCGCCAGTCTGGGCAGTGCGACCGTGGCCCAGCCCATTGCCGACACACCCCTGCATGCCAGTGCACAGGCGTGGCGCGCCATGTCACGCCTGGGTTATGGCCCCAGCCCCGTTGAAATTCGCAGCGTTGCCGCAGCGCCCGATGTGCCCACCTGGGCGCTGCAACAGCTTGACCTCGCCTTGCGGGCCAGCCAACAGCCACCGCGAATCCAGGCCGGCCAGGCTGACTTCAATCAACCCTTGCCGGGGATTTTCGAGGGCACACGACGAGAGCGTGAGGCGCGCGCCAAGGCCAAGGCCGACCCGGCCGCCATGACGGATGACCGCGACGAGGTCAACTTCAACCGCACCATGGCGCGTCAGGCGGCAGCGTGGCGCTTGAGCAGTTGCAGCGATGCTGGGCTGGAAAACCCCTTGCTGGCACGCATGACCGAGTTTTGGTTCAACCATTTGAACGTTTACACCGGCAAGGGTTCGGTTCGACCCTTTGTTGGCCACTACCTAGTGAATGTGGCCCGCGCCCACGCCTTGGGAAAATTTGAGGATTTGCTGCTGGCCAGCGCACGCCACCCGGCCATGCTGCACTACCTCGACCAAGTCCAAAGTGTGGCCGACGGCACCATGGGTCCTCGGGGAAACAAGCGTGGCCTGAACGAGAACTACGCGCGCGAGCTCATGGAGCTTCACACCCTGGGTGTCAATGGCGGCTACGCCCAGACCGATGTGCGCGAATTGGCCCGCGTCTTGTCCGGGTGGACCATCGACCCCAACAACGCCTCCGGCTTTCGCTTCGCCACCCGCCAACACGACAGCGGTCGAAAAACCGTGCTGGGTCACTCTTATCCTTCTGGCTTTACTCGCTCAGGCGAGGCTGAAGGCGAAGAAGCCATTCGCATGTTGGCCCGCCAACCGCAAACGGCAGCACGCATCAGCTTGCGTCTGGCGCAGTTTTTTGTGGCGGACCAGCCGCCCCCCGCGCTGGTGGACGCCTTGACGCGCCGGTTTCTGGCCACGCAAGGCGACCTCTACCAAGTTATGCACACCTTGGTGGCTTCGCCCGAGTTTTGGCGCGCGGAAAACCGCTTGTTCAAAACCCCGATGGACTTTGCCTGCTCCGCCCTGGCTGCGACACAAGAAGCCTCCGACCCGCGCAAGCTGCTGTTGAGCGCGAGGTTTTTGACGGACGCCGGACAACCCGTGCACGGCTGGCAGACGCCTGACGGCTACTCCATGGACGCCGCCACCTGGCTCGCGCCGGAAGCCCTCACCCGTCGGGCCGACTTTGCCATGGCATTGACGCGCGACGCCGGTGACTTGAGCTTTCTCACCCCGTTCATGAGCGCGACCACCCGGGCAGCGATTGAACAAGAGCGCCCTGCGCTGCGGGGTGGCTTGCTGCTGGCCAGCCCCGACTTCATGTACAAATAAAACAGGTAGAACAGACATGACTGCTCCTCTTTTTGACAAACCCAACGGCGGCCGTCGCCACGCGCTCAAAGCGCTTCTGGGCGCCACGTCCTTGTGGGCAGCACCAGCCTCTTGGGCACAAAGCGACCCGGCCCATGACGGCCGACTCGTGATTGTGTTGCTGCGCGGGGCCTACGACGGTCTCTCGGCGTTGGTGCCCTACGCCGACCCGAACTACTACGCCTTGCGACCCAGCATTGCCATCGCCCCGCCGGACGGCAGCAACCAAACCACGCTGAAGCTCGACGCCACGTTTGGCTTGCACCCGGCCCTTTCGGCGCTGCTGCCCCTGTGGCAACAAGGTGTGCTGAGCGTGGTGCCCGCATCAGGCTCTGACACGGCGACTCGCTCGCACTTTGACGCGCAGCGCTATCTGGAGCAAGGCACCAACGGCAAGGCCAACGGCGGGGCCGGCTGGTTGAACACCCTGGCCGGACTGCAAGGCAACCCTTCCGACCAAGCCGCTCACCTCGTGGGTGTGGGCGAAGCCAACCCTTTGATTTTGGCGGGGGCGCAACCCAGCAAACTGGTGCCCAAGGGGCAGGCAGCCACCCGCGAAGGCGTGCTCGGTAACGAGCGCACGCGGGACGCGGTGATGGCGCTGTATGCCGGCAATGACGCCTTGTCGACCGCCTTCCGTGCTGGCGCCCAAAGCCGCATGGAAACCGCCAAAACATTAACCACTGAGATGAATGACCCGGCCATGAGCGGCGCTGAGATGGCCGCCGCCAACAACGGCGCGGGCTCGGCCCAGGGCCTGTTGCTGGACGCCCGCCACCTGGGCACGCTGATGCGTCAAAACCGAGCGCTCAAGCTGGGTTTTTTGTCCGCCGGCGGCTGGGACACCCATGCCAACCAAGGCGCGGTCACAGGCGGACTGGCCCGCAATCTGGAGGGACTGGGCAGCGCACTGGTGCAATTGCGCCGTGACTTTTCAGGCCCCAAAGATGTGATTGTGGTGATGAGCGAGTTTGGCCGCACCACGGCCGAAAACGGCACCCGCGGCACCGACCATGGCCATGGCAACGCCATGTGGCTGCTGGGCAACGCAGTCAACGGGGGCCGCTGGCATGGCGGTTGGCGCGGATTGGCGGCGCATCAATTGAACGAAGGGCGAGACCTGCCGGTGTTGAACGATTACCGGGGTGTTTTGGCCCAAGTGCTGCGCGCCACACATGGCTTGTCAGACGCTCAACTGGGCCATTTGTTTCCCGGCTTTGCGTGGGACGCGTCACTGAACCCGCTCATGCGCGCCTGAGAGCGACCCACTAGATAAGCGCTTGCACCCTTGTCATGTCGGGCCGGGCCAGCCACGCCTGAAACTCATCCACCAATTGCCGACTGGCCGCGGTGGCACCGCTCCAGGCCTTCATTCGACCTGCCAAATCGGAGCCATAGTGGGTGAAATCGACGCGGTCAGGCAGCTTGCCGTTCGGCAAGGTTTTGACCCAATCCGGATGCGGCGAGAGCACCACCATATTGTCCAG
>JBBKVN010000362.1:0-20270 GCA_037968455.1 Rhodoferax sp. | reverse complement strand
TGCCAACACAAAATCAATATCGCGCAAAATGTCGAGTGTCCCGGTGGAATCCGTGACGGACTTGAAAACGTGCTCTACGGCAATAATTGAATCAGACATGAGGCTTTCTTTGTATCGACATCTTTTGAACCGACGTCACTTTATCGCGCTCCCGGTACTCGTTGCTGCGGCGGGGAATTGCGCGTTTGCAGCCGCCGCCAGTAGCGGGAGTCCTGGACGGACGATTTTGGTAGTCGGCGACTCTCTTAGCGCCGAGTATGGCCTCAAGCGCGGCACAGGTTGGGTAGCATTGCTGGATGAAAAACTCAAGTCCGAGCGCCCCGGTCTCTCCGTGATCAACGCCAGTATCAGCGGCGACACGACGGCTGGCGGACGCTCTCGCCTGAGCAGTTTGCTGACCAAGCATCGGCCCAGCTACGTGATCATTGAGTTGGGCGGCAATGACGCTTTGCGCGGCCTGCCCCTGCAGTTGACGCAAGACAATCTCAGCTTCATGACCAAGGCGGCCCAAGCGGCGGGTGCCAAAGTGCTGCTGGTAGGCATGCAGGTGCCTCCTAACTACGGCAGCGATTACGCGGCGCAATTTTCCAATTTGTTTATCGAGGTTGGCAAAGCCAATCAGGCCAGCGTGGTGCCTTTCTTGCTGAAAGGCGTGGCAGACACCGCAGACAGCATGGCCATGTTTCAAGCCGACCGAATTCACCCCAAAGAAGAAGCTCATCCCATCATGCTGGCCAACGTGTGGCCTGAACTGAAGAAATTACTGAAATGAGCCTGACGCCTGTGCCTGCTGCGGATTTGCTGCAACGCCTTCATGAATTCGACACCATCATTGACGCCCGCAGCGAGGGGGAGTTTGATGAAGACCACCTGCCCGGTGCGGTCAATTGGCCCACACTCGACAATGATCAGCGCCGGGACATTGGCACACTCTACAAGCAGGTCAATGCGTTTGAAGCCAAGAAGCGCGGTGCAGCCCATGCGGCGCGCAATATCGCCGGTCATATCGATCGGGAGGTGATTGACAAACCGAAGGACTGGAAACCCTTGGCCTACTGCTGGCGAGGTGGCAAACGAAGTGGTTCGCTCTCCCTCATCCTGTCTGAGATTGGATTTCGGGTGACGTTGGTGGAAGGCGGATACAAAGCGTTTCGTGCGGCGTTGGTTCAGGACATTCCCAGACTCGTCAGCGCGTTGAACTGGCGCGTGGTCTGTGGCACCACCGGCTCGGGCAAGACGCGCCTTTTAAAAGCGCTGGCGCGTCAGGGCGAACAAGTACTTGACCTGGAGGACTTGGCCAATCACCGCAGCTCGGTATTGGGCGCCCTGCCCGGCGTGCCTCAGCCGACGCAAAAACGATATGACACACTGGTGTGGGATGCCTTGCGCCAATTTGACCCCGCTCGCCCCGTGTACGTGGAAAGTGAAAGCAAAAAGGTCGGTAACGTGGCCGTTCCAACCTCGTTGATTGAGGCCATGCGCCAAAGTCCCTGCCTTAACCTGGTGCTTCCTGATGCTGAGCGCGTTGCGCTGCTGATGGAAGACTATGATTTTTTTGTGCAGAACACCGAAGAATTTTGCGGTCGCCTGGAGGTGCTGTCTGAATTTCGTGGGAAAGTCGTCGTTGACGGCTGGTTAAATCAAGTTCGAGCCGGGCACCTTGACATGGTCGTTCAAGAGTTGCTAACGCAACACTATGACCCGGTGTATTTGCAATCAATGCGTCGCAATTTCAAACAGTTTGAGCAGGCGAAGTCTATTTCGCCAACCGACCATTCAGAAGAGGCCATGAACGACCTCGCCATTCAAATGGCCGGTGAATCCTCAACCGTGACGGCCGAGGTCATGGATGGAGGAGTGGCTCAGGACTGAGCCGGTGTGTCGGCGCCGGCTTGATCCGGCTCGGCACCGTCATTGTCAGTGGCGTTATCGTTGTCATCCCCAGAAGGGTCACCGACTTTACGCTCTGCCTTATGCTTGAGCTTTTCTTCTTTTTTCTTCTTTTTGGCCAGTTCTTTTTGACGCTTTTCGTATCCGTAATTTGGTGTTGCCAATGTGTGCTTTCAAGTTAATGGCGCCCACTTTAACATTCCCCGCTAGTCCTTAAGGCCAACGCACCGGGATATTGGCAATTCAATTGGCGGGGGCCGGCGTTTTCAGCCCGTCATCCAGCCAACGCACGCATCCACGATAGGCGTGCCAACTGGCGTGCCCCAGAAGTGGACCCACCACGATCAAGCCAGCCCCCCAAGGCAGCAAGGCCACAAAAACCAGCGCGCTCAACAACACTCCCCACAAAACCATGACCGCCATATTGCCAAATACGACCTGCAAGCTGGTGATAGCTGCTGAGATTGCGTCGGTATCCCGGTCCAGAATCATGGGGATCGACACCACTGCCACTGAGAAAACGAGACTGGCAAATGCACCGCCCACGACAAGGTAGACCAACAGGAACTCCCAGTTCTCGGGGTTGAAAATAGCTTGCATGACACTGGTGGTGGACGGCATTCCGGTGTTGAAGAAAACGGCGAACACAACCAACGACGCGCGACCCCAGAGCAATTCCAGAACAATCAACACCAAGACCAGCATGCTCATGCTTTTGAGGTGATCGTCCCAACAGGTCAGTGATGCGCCCAGTTCGGGTTGAATACCCAATTCCCGACGGCGACTGACCTCGTAGAGTCCCATGGCAAGGAACGGGCCAATGAGCAAACAACCTGAGGCGATGGACATGGCGTATTCAGGACGGCTTCGAAAGACCAGTCCTAATACCAGCGCCATGGACCAAAAGCAGAGCCCATAAAAGAGTGCAATGCCCTTCTCTGCCAGCAAGTCGCGGGCACCTCGTTGCAACCAACGAAAGGGATCACTCAGACGCAGTGAAACAATTTCTTTTAGAGGCGCCTCGGAGGGCGGTGGTACGTAGGGCGTCGGGGTGGAGGCGTTCATCCTGTAAGCATAGCGAGGATCCGCCGCTGCGACCACTCTGAAAAACACTGACCTAGGTCAACGCTTTCGTCAACGCCTGTTCCAAATCGGCTTGCAAGTCCTTCACAGCCTCGAGGCCAACAGAAAAGCGGACCACAGTACCTTGACTGATGTACGCTGGCCATTTGGCGCGCATGCCTTTGAGGTCATAGGGGACAACCAAGCTCACGGGCCCACCCCAGCTGTAGCCGACCTTGAAAAGTTGAAGCGAATCACAAAATGTGTCCACTTGAGACTGGCTGTAGCGTTCGTCGATGACCACCGAGAACAGGCCAGCCGCGGTCCCTGGCTCTCCCCCACAGAGTGCGAGCCACTGTGCGTGGCCTGGAGAAGACACCAATGATGGATGCAACACCTGCGCGAATTCAGCGCGGGTTTGCGCCCAATCGGCCAGATGTCGGGTGTTCTCGTCATGTGCTCGATAGCGCAACGCCATGCTTGGCAGCCCGCGCAGGACGGCTTCTGCATCGTTCGCACCCACGCCATTTCCCAAGCGCATATGGGTCAGCTTGAGCTTCATGTGCAGCCCTGCATCGCGTGTGATCACGCTGCCCATCAACACATCACCGCCGCCGCTGGGGTATTTGGTCAAGGCGTGAACCGACACATCTACCCCGATTGCCGGTGTGTTTCCGGGGATTAGATCGAAGGGGGCAAACGCAAGTCCGGCCCCCCAGGTGTTGTCTAATGCCGTCAGTACGCCACGCGCGCGGCACAACTGCACCATAGCGGGCAAGTCAGGAAACTCTAGCGTGACAGAACCCGCCGCCTCCAGCCAAACCAAGCGGGTTTTGGCAGTCATCTTGCGGGCGAGGTCTTCGGGGACGAGTGGATCGTAGTACTGATGGCTGATACCCCATGCCAGCAACTCGCCTTCAGCCAGCGATTTGTTCGGACCGTAAGCATTGTCCGGAATCAAGACCTCGTCGCCAGTTCGCAAGAACGAAAGGGTCACATTTGCGATGGCCGCCAACCCACTTGGCAGGAGCAGACATTGCAATCCGCCCTCCAATGTGCACAGACGTTCTTCCAGCGTGTACGTAGTAGGTGTACCGTGGAGACCGTAGGTATAAGCCGATTTGTCTTTCCACTCAAAGTCGCGCATTGCGGCGACGTTGGGAAAAATTACAGTAGACGCTTTGAATACGCCCGGTTGAGGCGACGCAAACCCCTCCGGTGGCTTGTAGGGGTGATGTATCAGCGTCGTTGTAATGTCCGTCATTTCGTCAACCCGGATTTAAACGCTCCACTTTTGTATCAATTGCTCAGGCCGCAGGGCGTCGTAGCCCTCAAACGGCTGGTGAATCCAAGGGTTTGTCGGCAAAAACTCAACCGAATAATCAGGCGTGAATGTCGACAAGGCCTTGGTCCAAATGACCGCACTGCGAAGTTCGGTGATGGGCGCGTAGTTGCTCTTGAGTTGCCCGATGACTGCATTCAAGGTGTGGCCGGAGTCCGCGAGGTCGTCCACCAATAGCACCCGTCCAGCGATTTCACCCTTGGGGGTGGTGATGTATCGGGCGATGTCCAAGTTTCCCTGAACCGTGCCGGCGTCAGACCGGTAGGAACTGGTGGACATGATCGCCAAGGGCTTATCAAACACACGCGACAAAATATCCCCTGGGCGCAGACCACCACGGGCCAGGCACAAAATAGTGTCGAATTCCCAACCGGACTGGTGAACCTTGATCGCCAGTTTTTCGATCAGGTTGTGGTATTCGTCATAGCTCACGTACAGGTGTTTACCGTCTTCTGTTAGCATGAAATTGCTCCTGAATTAATAGCTGCCTACGCATGTAGCGCGGGCGCTATATGCAGTTTTCTCTTGCAAAATTACCGCCGCCAACATCAATCTTCGTGGTAGGGGTGACGGACCATGATAGTGTGATCGCGGTCAGGGCTGGTCGAGATGACGTGCACGGGAACACCGGTAACTTCTTCAATACGTTGCAGGTAAAGCTTTGCATTTACCGGCAGTTTTTCGTATTGCGTGACGCCAACCGTGCTGTCTGTCCAGCCGGCAATGGATTCGTAGATGGGCTTGCAGCGCTCAATGTCATCTGCCCCCATCGGCAAGATGTCGATGGTTTCGCCGTCAAGCTCGTAACCAATACACAGTTTCAACTCGCTCAAACCATCCAGAACGTCGAGTTTGGTGATACACAGCCCCGTCAATCCATTGACCTGAGCCGATCGCTTGAGCAAGGCGGCGTCAAACCAGCCGCAGCGTCGGCTGCGCCCTGTTGTCACGCCCTTCTCAGCACCAATGGTGCTCATGTGATAGCCGGGCGTGCCTGCCACTTCCCAATCCAATTCAGTCGGGAAAGGACCGCCACCCACACGGGTACAGTAAGCCTTTGTGATACCCAGGATGTAGTGCAGCAAGCCTGGCCCCACACCCGCGCCAGCAGAAGCGTTGCCTGCAACGCAGTTGCTGGAGGTCACAAAGGGGTAGGTTCCGTGATCCACATCCAGCAACGTGCCTTGTGCACCTTCAAACAGGAGATTCTCACCCTTGAGGTGTGCTTCGTTGAGTTCGCGAGACACGTCCGCCATCATTGGCTTGAGTAGCTCGGCCTGACGCATCGCCTCGTCATACACGGGCTGAAACAACACTTGGCCGTCCGCCATGTAGGGCGCTAGTCCGGGCCCAAAATCGAAAGCTGCTGAGCCCAGGTAAGAGGTCAGAACGTGGTTATGGAGTGCCAACAGTTCACGCAATTTGGAGGCAAAACGTTCGGGAAACTTCAGGTCCTGAACGCGCAGCGCACGGCGTGCAATCTTGTCTTCGTAAGCTGGGCCAATCCCTCGGCCTGTGGTGCCAATTTTGGCGTTGCCGCCCTTTTCACGCGCGGCTTCACGGGCGACATCCAAGGCAGCATGGAATGGCAATATCAAAGGACATGCCTCGCTGATGCGCAGGCGCGAACGCAACTCAACGCCAACTTTTTCAAGCCCTTCAATTTCCTCAAAAAGCTTGGAGGCCGACAACACGACGCCGTTGCCGATATAGCACTTGACGCCGGGGCGCATGATGCCGCTGGGGATCAGGTGCAATGCGGTTTTCACTCCGTTGATAACTAAAGTGTGGCCCGCGTTGTGGCCACCTTGAAAACGAACAACGCCTTGCGCACTTTCAGTCAACCAGTCAACCAGTTTGCCCTTGCCCTCATCACCCCACTGGGTTCCTACGACAACGACATTACGTCCTTTTGTTGCGATCATTTTTGTTCGTTCCATTAATCTGAAATAGTTTGTACGACCCATTGCTGCGCGACTTGAATCAGCTCGCGATCACAATGGAACTCATCAACTTCACTGTCATGTCCAGGCAGTGCGCAAACGACTGTTTCGCCGTTGGCTCTGAGCTTGGATATTTCAGCTCGCAACTCTGAACTGTCACTCCAAGGGGCGCGTATGGCGGCGTGCAAAGGCCGCCGCTCCAGTACACCCACCAGCGCCTTGATATCCAGACTGAAGCCCGCGGCCGGACGGCTGCGGCCAAAAACAGCGCCCACCTCGTCATATCGCCCGCCACGAGCCAACGCATCGCTGGCACCAGGAGCGTAAATTGAAAACCGCGTTCCTGTGTAGTAGGCGTAGCCCCGCAGGTCGGCCAGGTCAAAACTCACTTTTGCGCCATCGAGTTGGGCGGCCAACCAGGACAAACTGGTCAACGCCTCCTGCACCGCCGGAAGCGCGGGGAGTGCCTTCTTCGCCTCTATCAACACCTGAGCATCACCATAGAGATCAAGTAGGGAAAGCAGGCCTTGACGCGATTCAGATGGAAAATCGTGCGTCAACGCGGTGAGTTCACTGCTGTCTTTGGCTGCAAGCGCGGCATGGACCTGGCCCAGCAATTCAGCGTCCAGTGAAATGCCGTTGAGTAGCGCCCTGACAATTCTGGTATCCGCCATGTCGACAATTAGCGGCGGGGTTTTCGCCACTTTCAGGGCATCCAGAGCAAGCAGCAAAACTTCCAAATCAGCCTCAAGCCCCGCGTGACCGTAGATCTCCGCCCCGAACTGCAAGGGTTCGCGCGTCGCATGCGGCGCACCAGGTCGGGTGTGGAGGACCGGGCCGCAGTAACACAAGCGAGTAACACCTTGACGATTCAGCAAATGAGCGTCAATACGGGCCACTTGTGGCGTGCTGTCGGCGCGCAACCCCATCATGCGACCAGAGAGTTGGTCCACCAACTTGAATGTTTGCAGGTCCAATGCTTTACCCGCACCAGTCAACAAAGACTCAAGATGTTCCATCAACGGCGGCATGACTAGTTCATAGCCATAGCAACGCGCCATGTCCAACAGGTCACGACGTAATTCTTCGATGTGCCGCGCTTCGGACGGCAAGACATCGGCAATGTGATCCGGGAGGACCCAAGCAGACATGTTTTTTGAGGGTGCTGTTAAAACGGAGATTTTACCGGGCTTGAAGCCCGTAATCGCCTAAGCCAAAAACCAAATGAGAATCGAGCCGATCGTCATGCTGCATATTCCAACAAAACGAAGCTGACCATCATTCAATTGCAGCAACTGTGAAAAGGTTTGTCGCCATGTGGATGGCGACAAAAAAGGGAAAAGGCCCTCGATCACAAGAACAAGGGCCAAAGCAAGCCAAAGTGACTCAGCGGTCAAGACAATCCAAAATAAACTTACTTCTTGCTTGCAGCTGGTGCGGTATTGCCACGCATAGCATTAAAGAATTCTGAAGACGAAGGGTCGATCACCACAACATCGCCCTTTTTATTGAAGCTTGACCTGTAAGCGTCCAAACTCCGATAGAACTTGGCGAACTGTGGGTCTCGCCCAAAAGACTCGGCGTAGACACGGGTCGCTTCTGCATCACCTTCGCCTTTGATCTTCTGCGCTTCACGATACGCGTTAGCAACGGTTACTTCGCGCTGGCGGTCAGCATCTGCCCGAATCTTCTCACCCTCGGCTGCACCCGTTGAACGCAACTCATTGGCGACACGCTTGCGTTCAGCTTCCATGCGGCGGTACACAGATTCTGTAATGGCGTCTACGTAATCAACACGGGTGATTCGAACGTCCACGACATCAACACCCCAAGGTTTAGCGCCGCGCACCTGAGCCAACACTTCTCGTTTTACGTCAGCCATTAGCGCTTCGCGCTTGGAGGACAGCAAGTCTTTGACCGTGCGTTTGTTCACCTGCTCTTGAAATGAGTTGCGAACCACGCGATTCAATTGACTGGCACCAGCGGCTTCATTGGTGCCAACATTGCGGATGTATTCTGTAGGCTCAGAAATCCTCCAGCGAACATACCAATCAATAACCACCCGCTGCTTCTCAAGAGTCAACATGGGCTCGTTGTCAGTGCTGTTAAGAGTCAGCAAGCGCTTGTCAATGTACGAGACGTTCTGAAAAGGCGGGGGCAGCTTGAAGTTCAAGCCTGGCTCAAGAATGACTTCCTTGATTTGCCCCAAGGCATAGACCACGCCAAACTGGCGCTGATCCACAACAAAAAGCATAGAACTCGCCAACGCCAAAGCGAATAGCAGTGATGAAAAAATAAAACCTAGCCGATTCATTCTTGACTCCTAGCGGGTATCGCGGTCACGTGACCGGGAGGCAGCGTCACGGCTGCGGGTATCGACCACTGGCGCGGTCGGCGCAACCGATCCAGCGGCAGAAGAATTGGCCGACGTGGCCGCCTCATTGCCTGGGCCATTCATTTGCATGATCTTATCCAGCGGGAGATACAACAAATTCGAACCTTGCTTTGAGTCCACCATGACCTTGGTCACGTTGCTATAGACCTGCTGCATCGCGTCTACGTACAAACGATCTCGCGTAACTTGCGGTGCCTTTTGGTACTCGGTCAAGATTGAACTGAAGCGCTCAGCGTCACCCTTGGCTTGAGCCACAACTCGCTCTTTGTAGGCATCTGACTCCTCTTTGAGTCGGGACGCCGAGCCGATGGCACGGGGAACCACATCATTTGCATAGGCTTGCGCCTCATTCTTGGCACGCTCACGCTCTTGCCCAGCTTTCAACACGTCGTCGAATGCAGCCTGAACCTGCTCAGGTGGGCGTACGCCACCTTGCTGCAAGTTAATACCAACAACTTCAATGCCAACCTTGTAGCGGTCCAGAATTGTTTGCATCAAATCACGAACGCGGGGGGCAATCTGGTCGCGCTCTTCGGACAAGGCGCTATCCATTTTCATTTTTCCAACCACCTCGCGCACTGCTGTCTCGGCCGCCTGTACGACGGCTGAGGTTGGGTCCTTGCTTTCAAACAGGAACGCCCGAGCGTCATTCAGCCGATATTGAACCGCAAATTTGATCTCAACAATGTTTTCATCTGCCGTCAACATCGCTGACTCACGCAAACCGGTCGCCTTGATGACGGTATCGCGCCCCACATCAACAGAGCGAATCTGAGTCACGAAAATCAATTCATGACGCTGAATCGGGTACGGCAATCGCCAGTTAAAACCGGCGCCGACGGACGAGTGGTATTTGCCGAACTGAGTGATGACGGCCTGCTGGCCCTCTTGCACGATAAAGAAGCCGGTGCCCAACCAGATTAAGGCGACCACGCCCGCGATGAGTCCTGCACCAACTCCAGCATTTTTCATGTCAGGCTGAAACCCGCCACCTGAACTGTTTCCGCCGGAACCACCGCGTCCGGAGCCGCCAAACAATCCACCTAGTTTCCGGTTGAAATCGCGCCACAACTCATCCAAATCCGGAGGACCTTGAGGAGCGCCCCGTTTGTGGTCACGTTCGTCGCTACCCCGGGGGCTTTCCGGTGGAGCATCATTTGGCTCTGGTCGCGTGGGGCCCTTTGGACTGTCAGATGAGGGTGTTTCATCATCTCTGCCCCATCTAGGATCGTTCAGGTTGAACATGCCTCTGATCCGCCCGGGCATAAATGCCCCGCGAAAAGTAGGTAAATGAAGTTTCATTTCTTCTTCTCTTGTTAATCGTTGACGGATTGTGCCCAATCGCCCGGCAGCCTCATAGCTCTCAGGGGTTTACGGGATCTCATTGACAGTGGTCAGATCCACTCCAACGGCATTGGCCAGTAACTGACGCAGCAAGGGAACGCCCTCACCACTCTTGGCACTCAAAAAAACGCGGGCAGTCTGCACACCACCCAAATTGAAGCTATCGACTAACTGCAGGGGGTGTCGTTCAATTTCAAGTGCATCAAGCTTGTTAAACACCAAAATTTGGGGAATATCCGCTGCGCCAATCTCACCCAAAACACGCTGCACCTCTGCAATTTGTTCCGCAAAATTTGGACTGGCCGCATCGACGACATGGATCAGTAAATCCGCGTCGACCGCTTCCTGGAGCGTGGCTTGAAAGGCATCAATCAGCCCGTGTGGCAAATCACGAATAAAACCAACAGTGTCAGAAAGTGACACAGATCGACCCGCTTCCCCAAGATAGAGTTGCCGCGTGGTTGTATCAAGGGTTGCAAAGAGCTGATCGGCGGCATAGGCACGCGCCTTTACCAGGGCATTAAACAACGTGGATTTTCCGGCGTTGGTGTAACCCACCAGAGAGATGTTGAAGGCGTCCCTGCGTTCACGCTGTCGTCGCTGGGTCTGCCGTTGCTTCTTTACCTTGATTAGCCGCTCTTTGATCTTCTTGATATTGTCACCAATCATCCGGCGGTCAAGTTCGATCTGGGTCTCACCTGGGCCTCCGCGCATGCCAATTCCGCCGCTCTGGCGCTCCAGGTGTGACCAGCGACGAACCAGACGTGTGCTCAGGTATTGAAGTCGAGCGAGCTCAACTTGGAGCTTACCTTCGTGACTACGGGCGCGCTGACTAAAAATCTCCAGAATCAACAAGGTTCTATCGTTGACTGGCAGTTCCAGATGTCGTTCAAGGTTACGTTGTTGTGCGGGACTCAGGCTTTGGTCAAAAAGTATCTCACTTGCGCCAAGCTGGCTGGCCAGCAACTTGATTTCGTCGGCTTTACCTGAGCCAATAAACAAAGCGGCATCTGGCGCTTTGCGCTTGCAGGTTATTCGTGCAACCGGGTTCAAGCCTGCCGTTTGCGCAAGCAGACCCAGCTCTTCCAAAGCGCCATCAAAATTGGGTAGCCCTAAATCGACCCCAACCAAAATAGTTGGGGCGGCTTGTGGATTACGCGGCGGCAGGTTCGTCACCCTCGCCGGTTGCAAAATTTACAGCCCGACCGGGCACGATGGTCGAAATGGCGTGCTTGTAGACCATCTGGGTCACAGTGTTGCGTAGCAAAACAACATACTGGTCAAATGACTCAATCTGCCCTTGCAGCTTGATGCCATTGACCAAATAGATAGAGACCGGGACATGCTCACGACGTAATGCGTTGAGGAATGGGTCTTGAAGCAATTGACCTTTGTTGCTCACGATATTCTCCGTGTTCAAAAATTAAGAAGCGCCCACGATAACACAGCAAACAGCGGTTCTTGGGCTCGGGGATGCAAAGCGCTTTATTCGACCTAAATTGATTTGATAAGGCACGAAATTCTATTTTTCAGAATAGGGGTTGTTTGATGTTTTCATCTCGATACGCATGGGTGTCCCCACTAGATCAAACTCTTTGCGAAACCGACCCTCAAGAAACCTTTTGTAGGCGTCAGTCACGTGCTCTAGTGAATTGCCGTGAACAATGATGACCGGCGGATTCATGCCACCCTGGTGGGCGTAGCGCAGTTTCGGACGAAACATGCCCGCTCGCTTGGGACTTTGGAATTGAACCGCTTCAAGCAACAGTCTGGTGAGCACAGGCGTTGACATTTTGCAGTTAGCCGCCTTATGCGCTTGGGCGATGGAGGCCCACAATGGACCTAAGCCTTGTCTCTTCTGCGCCGAAATTAGATGCATAGTCGCAAATTTCAAAAACGGCAAACGGGTTTCGATAGAACGCTTGACCAATTCTCGCTGGTACTCGTCCACAGCATCCCACTTGTTAACAGCCAACACCACGGCTCGACCATTCTCTAGAATGTATCCCGCAATATGGGCATCTTGATCAGTGACACCTTGAGTAGCATCTATCAGCAATAGAACAACGTTGCTAGACTCAATCGCCTGCAACGTCTTGACGACCGAAAATTTTTCAATCGCTTCAAAAACTTTGCCTTTGCGACGCAGCCCAGCGGTGTCAATCAATTCAAATTTCTGTCCATTGCGTTCAAAGGGTACTGATATTGCGTCTCTGGTCGTACCAGGCATGTCAAATGCCACTAACCGCTCTTCACCAAGCCAAGTGTTGATCAGCGTTGACTTACCCACATTGGGACGTCCAGCCACAGCCAGTTTGATAACCCCCGGCTCTGCCGGGCTTTCAAGCTCGATATCTTCTGGTAGCTCAAGCGAATCCAGCGCGAGCTCCAATAAGGTATGTATGCCTTGACCATGAGCTGCTGAAATTGGATGAACATCCCCCAAGCCGAGTTCAAAAAACTCAACCAATTGGCCGCTTGCAACCAAGCCTTCCGACTTGTTTGCCGTCAGGATGCAGGGCTTGCCAAGTTTACGAAGATACTTTGCAATTTCATGGTCTTGCGCGGAAAGCCCGCTTCTGGCGTCCACTACAAAGATGACCACGTCTGCCTCGGCAACGGCTTGGGTGGTTTGCTTGGCCATCTCTTTGAAAATGCCACTGGCTGCGTCCGGTTCGAATCCCCCGGTATCAATGGCGATGAATTCGCGCTTTCCCAGTTTCGCATTTCCGTAATGACGATCTCGTGTCAATCCCGCGAAGTCCGCAACAATCGCATCCCTCGACTTGGTCAAACGATTAAAAAGTGTGGACTTGCCAACGTTGGGGCGACCTACAAGGGCCAAAACAGGTTTCATATTCAATACAGGGCCAAAAACTATTCAGGCCTAAAGCCAAAAACTCCGCCGTTGCGGGTTACTACAACCAAGGTGCCAGAAGCGAGGACTGGAGCGACCGCCAGCGGGGACCCATCAGTTGGCATTCGAGTGAGCGGTGTGCCGTCCTCTCGAGATAACCAGTGAACGGTTCCGCTGTCATCTCCAACAACGATTGATCGACCTAGAACTAGCGGCGCCGACAGGCGACGATATTTCAATCGCTCACTGTCCCATACACGCTCGCCATCGGCGCGTGACCAGGCAACAAGTTCACCATTGCTCTCTACGCCGTAAATTCGCTTCTCGTCTCCGGCCAGCCCAACAGATCCCGTGGCTGACTTGGTCCAAATTACGCGACCTCGAACGGCATCAACACAACCAACTGACGCCTGAAATGAGCGGGCACAGACAACATCACCATCTCGACTAGCGCGACCAACCAAATCAACCAATCGTTCGATTTCGTTGGTACCACGCGGTGTCGAAATGGATGCTTCCCAAAGGATGCCTCCGGACAATGGATTCAGCCCTACCAACTTCCCCGATAGTCCGGCTATCAAAGTATTTCCAACGGCCATCAACACACCAGATTGACGCAAGACTAAAGAGTCACCCGCTCGGTTTTGAACCCACAGTTTTCGCCCACTTGCTGCATCAAACGCAAGAACTGAGCGATCAGCAGCCAAAACAAATACCCGACCAGCCACAACCAGCGGAGCAGTAAAGCTTTGTGCGTTCACTGCCTGGCGCCACAGTTCCCGACTGTCGTTGCGAACAACCAGCTCGTTCTCAACAGTCACAACTGCGGCCAAACTGCCATCACTGCCGACGCCCGCGAGGATGGGCGCTCCTACATTGGCGCTCCACAGAATATTACCTGTCTGTGCATTTAGCGACCTCAATAAACCGTTGGAACTAGCAACAAAAACCGAGTCGCCGCTAACACTAACGCTCATGGGGTAGTCTACGGGATCCATTTTGGCCGTCCACGCCAGCCTCACGCCAACCAACCCTGTGTTTGGCGCCAGTTCAGTTGGCTTCGGCCGGTCCGGAGCACTTGCGCACCCCAGCATCAAACCTAATGATGTTGATAGCAGTGCCGTCCGAAATGCAGCTGTCAAATACACGTTCATAAATACGCCACTCCTTACTGTGAAGAGCCGTCGCCAACGGGGTTGACCCCAAGAGAATTAAGTTTGACCTCAACCAGTCTCCGATACTCGGTACGGTCATCAGTCAACTTGAAGGCTTCTTTGTAGGCAACGATTGCTTCAGCGTTTTTGCCTTGCATTCTGAAGATATCGCCTTTTCGATCTTGGACCAAGCCATGAAATTCAGTTGGAAAGGAAGAGTCCAGGAGTTTGAGTGCATCAACGTAGGCGCCCTCTTCTGCAAGCAAACCAGACAAACGCAATTTGGCAATCGACTGATAGCCGCTGTCAGCGGACTTATCAATCAGCCACGTCAACACCTTTTTGGAAGAATCAGCGTTTCCTGCATCGTAATAAAACTTCGAAACTTGAAGGCCTGCTTGCTGGGTATAGACAGTGGATTCAAATCCACTTTGGAGGTCAGACAATGCGCGCTCTACTCTAGCGGTATCGCCCAATTTAACGCTCTTGTCCAACTCCTCAAATAGGGCGGAGGCTTGAGCCACCTTTCCCCGTTGCCAATACTGATAAAAATTCCAACTGGCAAATCCGGAGAGAACCACGATAAGTGCCCAAGTGATGGCATTGCCGTACTGCTTCCAAAAGTGCTTCAGTTGATCTAATTGTTCTTGTTCTTCTAAGTCTAAGGGTGTCGCCATGTTTTTTCTCAGTTAAGCACGCGATTGTAGGGTGGTCGCCCATTCGGCAATGGAATCAAGCGATTGGTTCACCTGAAGCGAAGTGCCATCTCGCAGGGACTTGATGGTCACGGAGTTAGATTTGATTTCATCGTCGCCGAATACCAACGCAAAGTACGCGCCACTTGAATCTGCTCGCTTGAATTGGGATTTCATGCTGGCCATGGCGCCGTCAGAGCTTGCGTGCATTTGTATGCTGATGCCTGCACTTCGTAGCTCCTGCAGTGCTTTTAACGCGCAAGGCAGCGCCGACAGGCTTGAGACTACCGCATACCCATCCAACGTCGCCTCCACTTGAGCCAGTCCCTGCTCTTTGAGTAACTCCAGAATGCGATCCACCCCAAGAGCCCAACCAACGGCGGGAGCGGCTTTGCCACCCAAGTTTTCAATCAAATAGTCATAGCGCCCCCCGGCGCAAACCGTCCCCTGTGACCCAAGTCGATCCGTTGTGAACTCAAAGACAGTGAGGTTGTAATAATCAAGTCCACGTACCAAGCGAGGATTCACCGTGTAGGTCACTTGATTTTCATCCAACACGCGCTTAAGGGCCTCGAAGTGGGCAAGAGACTGCTCGCCTAGATAGTCAATGGGCCGGGGCGCGCCTTCAACAATTTTCTGCAACGATGGATTTTTAGTGTCCAAAATTCGCAGAGGATTAGTCTGAAGTCGACGACGGGAGTCTTCATCCAGCTCTTCAAGGTGGGCTTCAAAATACGAAATGAGCGCCTTGCGATGTTCCTGGCGCTCCTCGGGTTGCCCCAAACTATTCAACTCCAACCGCACATCAGTCAATCCTAAGTCCCGCCAAAGCGCAACGGCCAGCAGAATCAACTCGGCATCGATCTCAGGACCCGAAAACCCCAAGGCTTCCGCTCCTATTTGATCGAATTGCCGGTAGCGCCCTCGCTGTGGACGCTCGTGACGAAACATCGGTCCGATGTAGTAAAAGCGTTTGCCTCCGTCATAGAGCATCGAGTGCTCAATGACCGAACGCACGACGCCTGCGGTTCCCTCCGGGCGGAGGGTGAGTGGGTCGCCATTGAGTCGATCTTCAAAGGAATACATCTCCTTTTCGACGACGTCGGTAACCTGCCCCAAACCCCTAACAAACAAGGGGGTTCGCTCAACAATGGGCGTGCGAATGTTCTTATAGGCATACCGGGTCATCAACGCGCGAACCCGGCCCTCCAGCCACTCAACGGCCCCGGAATGTGGAGGCATGATGTCATTCATTCCCTTGACGCCAGTCAGCTTTTCAAGCTTTGGCATCGAACTCTTTTCATTCATGAGTTGTGTCAAAACGGTCAAATGACCGCATCCTTGCTAAATCGTTTTTCAATGTAGGTTTCAACAATTTGCTGAAATTCCTGGGCAATCATGTCTCCACGCAATGTCAGCGCCTTTTCACCGTCAATGAACACTGGAGCTGCTGGTGCCTCGCCTGTACCTGGAAGACTGATTCCGATATCGGCATGTTTACTCTCTCCTGGCCCGTTGACAATGCAGCCCATGACTGCAACTTTTAACTTCTCTACGCCAGGGTATTTCTCGCGCCAAACCGGCATCTGACTCCGCAGAAAATCCTCGATTTTCTTGGTCAATTCTTGGAAAGTCGTGCTTGTCGTGCGCCCACATCCAGGGCAGGCTGTGACACTAGGGACAAATGACCTAAGCTCAAGCGCTTGCAGAATTTCACAGGCAATCACAACCTCCTGCGTACGAGCCTCTCCTGGCTGCGGGGTCAGGGAGACTCGAATTGTGTCCCCAATTCCCTCCTGCAGGAGCACTGACAGCGCTGCAGTTGAAGCGACAGACCCCTTCGTTCCCATGCCCGCTTCCGTTAGGCCTAAGTGCAAAGGGTAGTTGCATCGTGCATTCAGCTCTCGATAGACGGAAATCAAATCCTGAACGCCACTCACTTTGCAAGAAAGAATAATTTGATTGGGTGCCATACCCATGTCAACTGCCCGACGTGCAGACTCGAGGGCTGAGGTGATCAATGCCTCATACATGACTGGCTTCGCTGACCAAGGCACGTCGCGTTTGCTGTTTCTATCCATCAAGTCCGCAAGCAGGTCTTGATCTAAGCTACCCCAATTGACGCCAATACGGACGGGTTTCTGCCATCGAATAGCGGCTTCGATCATTTGACCAAATTGTTTGTCGCGCTTATCGCCTTTGCCGACATTGCCGGGATTGATTCGATACTTGGACAACGCTTCCGCGCAAGCTGGAAATTCACTCAACAGGCGATGGCCGTTGTAGTGAAAGTCGCCGACAAGTGGCGTGTCTATTCCCATTCGATCCAACTGGTCCCTGATGTGCGGCACAGCCTGCGCCGCCTCTGGTGTGTTGACGGTCAAGCGCACCATTTCAGAGCCGGCCTGCGAAAGCTCTTTCACCTGAATCGCGGTCCCAATCACGTCAACGGTGTCTGTATTGGTCATTGATTGAATGCGCACGGGGGCATCGCCACCAATCGTGATCACTCTCTGACCCCAGACCACTTTGGCCTGCAGTGAGTTGCGGGATTTTGGTGCCGCGATGGCGATGGGGGTCTGGAACTCCACTATTTCACCTCAAAACGAGCAATATTATTTTTGGTCAACTGGGCCGTATCGAAGCTTTTGCCTCTAACTTCAACTGCAACAACATCGGCACGCCCAACAACTACAGAAAGCGGACTATCTCCAGATGCTCCAAGCACCTCGCCATCAGCCATGGTTTTCCGAACTTGAACTACGCCTTTACCATCAACCACTTCGACCCATGACGCTCCAGTCGCTTTCAAAACGACCGTTCCGGCCAGTGCCCCACTTCCCTCTACGGTGAGCGGCAATGGGCTTGCAGAAATTTTTTCAACTGCGACAGCGGGCAACAAACCCTCTGCAGCGGTTCCGTCCACAGTTGACTGAGGAGTAGCGGGATCTGAAACAGCGCTGCTCAGACTGGATGAAGGGGTGCCGCCTTGTGGTGACAGCAACTCAGTCGACAGTGTCACCGTATCGGATCCAGGTGCCTGAATGGTTTCCAAGCCGGTATTCAGCACATCTCGTGGCATCAGGAATAGACCAACTGCCCCAAAAATCAAAACTAATACGGCCAAGGTGCCGGGCCGTCGAAGTTGCGTCAACGACGCCAACCCTCCGCCTTCGCCATGCACACGAAACGGCGCATTGATTCCAGCCTCGTCAGTTTTCATGTTGGGCGTAGACAAGCTCGGAAATCGCGCCAGCACTGGTGCTACTTCAATGTGAAGGGCGCGACAAACACTGGAGGCCAAAGCTCGTGCGAATACAATGTCAGGCAACAAATCCCACCGACCCGCCTCCAGCGCATTCAGCTTGGCTGGGGACACCTTCAGCAGTGCTGCCAATGCTGATACGCTGCACCCTGCCGCTTCTCTCGCTTGACGCAACAGGACCCCACCTGAGTCAGCCTCATTTTGCGTGGGCATTTGAGCGATCACTTTTAACGAATCAACTTCACTCATCGAAGGCCCCGCGCTGGTATGAAATAGTTTCCGATGAGCCTGGGAAACGTTTTTCAAGCTGACCAGCCAGTTGCTGCAAGGCATCCTTATTGTTCAGCTTTCGTTCAACCTTTACGCCCAACCATAGGGATTCGGCGTTCGCCAGTTGGCTATTGTTCAATCGACGAATAAAGAACTGTGATCGAACATAGTCCCCACGCTTGTAAAGCAAGGTGGTGAGGTTGAAAGTCGTAATTGGATTCCCCGCATCAAGCTCATAGGATTTCATAAGGCTCGCTTCTGCCTCTGTCAAGGCGCCGGCACGAACTTGACACAACCCATGGGCCATATGTGTTTTTGCACGTTCCCCATACTGAGGATTTGAGAGTGCCCGTAGAAACATCGCTGATGATTCAGGGTATCTTGACTGCTGGCACAGAAGCCAACCAAGGTTGTGGACCACACTGGCATCCCGTGGGCTCAATGCCAATGCCTGTTTAAAGCTTTCCTCTGCGAATCGGTAGTCATTGAGGCGCATGTAGATCAAGCCCCTCATGTTGTAGCCTGCAGAATACGTCGGATCAGCAGAAATCGACTGCTTCAATTCGTCCAAAGCGATGTTGGTCTGCCCTTGCTCGAAATAGCCTATCGCCAACTCCAAACGAATTCTGGCTCTTTTTCGGGCATCAGTCTCGTCGGACGCAGTCACAATCTCATCTCGAGGGCGGTCAACGCCAGCCTCACCGATTGGAGACGCACATCCACTCAGCCAATAAACTGCAAACGATGCCAAGCCGAGAAGGCGCATATTCAGATTGCCCTTCTGATTGCAAGATGGACTATTTCCCATACTTTACTTCTCCATATTGGGTTTGGCAGCGACCTTTACGGGCGTCAACATGATCGTGCGCTGCTTCGCAATTCGTGATTTCACGCTGGTTCGATCTTTCACATCCCCAGCCAATTGACCACACGCGGCGTCTATGTCATCCCCTCTGGTTTTTCGCACCGTGGTGACGACACCTGCATCGGACAGTATTTTTGCGAAGGCGATAACCTGTGCATCGGGCGAACGAAGTAAACCGGACGCAGGAAAAGGGTTGAACGGAATGAGGTTGAACTTGCACCAAACCCCACCGCCAGCGTGCTGACGAATCAAGCTAACGAGCTGATTTGCATGCTCAACCTGGTCGTTAACGCCGTCTAACATGCAATATTCAAAGGTGATGAAATCTCTTGGCGCGTGCACCAAGTATCGGTTGCAGGCTGCGAGCAACTCCTCAATCGGATATTTCCGGTTGAGCGGCACGAGATTGCTGCGCAACTCATTATTGGGTGCGTGCAAAGAAACCGCGAGGGCAACCGGGCAATCCAACGCCAAGCGGTCCATCATTGGAACTACGCCTGAGGTCGAAACCGTAACGCGCCGTCTGGACAGGCCATATCCATGGTCGTCAAGCATGACACGCAATGCGGGAACGAGTTCTGAGTAATTCTGAAGTGGCTCACCCATGCCCATCATCACTACATTTGAGATGACGCGATCAGTCTGTTTAAGGTGAGATCTAAGAAAATGCTCCGCAAACCAGAGCTGGGAAATAATTTCGCCCGCTCGAAGGTTTCTACTGAAACCCTGGTGCCCGGTCGAGCAAAATCGACAACCAACCGCACAACCGGCTTGCGAGGAAATGCACAGGGTGCCGCGGTCCTTCTCGGGAATGAAAACGGCCTCAACGGCATCTCCGTGGCCAACATCAAACAGCCATTTGATCGTGCCATCAGTGGAAATATGCTGCGACAGGATATCAAGCGGTTTGACGTGCGCTGACACTGAAAGCTTTTCGCGCAACGACCGAGCCAAGTCGGTCATTTCGTTAAAGTTGGACGCACCTCTTTGATGAATCCAGCGAAACAACTGAGTTGCGCGAAAACGCTTCTCACCCAGTCGCTCGCAATAAAGGGTCAAACCCTCGAGGTCGTAATCGAGCAGGTTGACCATCATCAAGTTTACTTGCCGTAAACGTTCATGCCAGCGAAAAAGAAGGCGATTTCAACGGCGGCAGTTTCCGCGGCATCGGAGCCATGAACAGCATTG